>JAVFAP010000197.1:0-7294 GCA_034002445.1 bacterium
CCTCCGAGGGCAGCCGGTTGTATGTCATCTACATCTGCCTGATCGCCGCACTGGGCGGCTTGCTCTTCGGCTATGACACCGCCGTGATTTCTGGCGCAATCGGGTATTTCAAAACCTACATGAACCTCACCCCCTTCTGGGAAGGGTGGAGCGTGGGTTGCGCGCTGCTTGGCTGTGTCCTTGGCGCGGCGGCCGCCGGGACCGCCAGCGACCGCTGGGGCCGCAAGAAAGTCCTGATCGCCTCCGCCGTCTGTTTCTTCGTCTCTGCCATCGGCACCGCGATTCCCAACGATATGCTGACCTACTCCTTTTACCGGATTTTGGGGGGCCTGGGTGTGGGCGCCGCCAGCATGACTTCGCCCCTCTATATCGCCGAAATCTCTCCCGCCAAAATCCGGGGCATCATGGTCACGGTCTATCAATTGGCCATCGTGATCGGCATTTTCATCGTGTACTACATCAACTATTTCATCGCCGACTGGCATACGGAAGAGTGGAATATTCACTACGGCTGGCGATGGATGTTTGGGTCTGAAGCGATCCCGGCGTTCTTCTTTTTGCTCTGCCTCGCCTGGGTGCCCGAGTCCCCGCGCTGGCTCATCAAACAAGGGCGCGAGGAGGAAGCCCTGGACATCCTCACCCGCGCCGGGGGTACCGCCCATGCCCAGCGTGAAGCCGCGGAAATCTGCGAAACCATCGCCCACGAAGGCGCCTCGATCTTCCAACTGCTCCAGCCGGGGCTGCGCCGGGCCTTGGCGGTGGGGGTGATCCTGGCGGTCCTCTCCCAGGTCTCGGGGATCAATGTCTTTATCTATTACGCCAGCGAAATATTCAATCAGCTGGGCTTTGAACGCAACGCCGCGCTGCTTCAGCAAGCCATCGTGGGGACCGTCAACCTCCTCTTCACCTTTGTCGCCTTGACCGCGGTCGACTGGTTCGGCCGTAAACCCCTGCTCGTCTTTGGCGCCCTGGGGATGTGCCTGGCCCACTTTTGCATGGGAGGTCTGATTTTCTTCGGCTACTCCGGCGTCTTGCTCCTAGTCTGCGTGCTGTTCTTCATCGCCAATTTCGCCAGTTCCTATGGGCCGGTCACTTGGGTGGTCATGTCCGAAATTTACCCCACTCGGATTCGGGGCCGTGCCATGGCCCTGGCCACCCTCAGCCTCTGGATCGCCAACTACATCGTCTCCCAGACCTTCCCCATGCTGAACGATAACGCCTGGCTGATTAAAACATTCAACCATTCCTTCCCCTTCTGGGTCTATGGCTCATGTTGCCTCTTCGCAATGGTCTTCTCTCTCCTCTTCGTCCCCGAAACCAAAGGCCGCACCTTGGAGGAAATCGAGACGAGTTGGAACCGCTGAAAGAATGGATGGGTTACTTACAAATAAGGACCGGGATTCCCGGTCCTTTTTGTATCGTTCTCAACTTTTTATCGGGTTCACTGCAGACGGGCGATGGGCAACATCGTGGGGGGGATCCGGAAGATTTCCAAGGTATCAAATTGCACCGTGCATGCGTCCGTCCCGCCATTCACCACTTGAAACACCGGCACCACCGCTCCGCGCTCGGATTTATAGAACGCTTCCAGGGCACCAAATTTCTGCACAAACCGGGTGGCCCCTAACATGAGGTTAAACTCGATCGTCCCATTGATCTCCGCCGTCGCGAGCGAATCCGAAGGCTTGGCATCGAGCGCGCCCAACGCCAGCGATACCGTGGGGCTGCTACTCCACACCCCGATCCGCAGATACACATAATCTTCCCCAACCGGCAGCGGCGAGGCATAGAACGTTACGCCTTCCCCCGGGTCAAGGGTTACGGAAATGCCAAAGCCATCGGTATACGGCCCATCGGCGGATTGGACCAGTAAGGGCCGGAACGCGACATCCCCCAGGGCAAAGTCACCAGGAGCGCCTGGGGTAAAGTACAGGAGATGATTCGCGGCCGCACTGCCTTCACTGAACGTGTATCGCGCGGCAGGTAGCATGCCACTCGGCGTGGGGCTCGGGGTGACTTGCGGAATCGGGGTCACCGTCGGCGTGGGGACATCCACTGGTGTTGGCGTTGCTGTGGGAGCAAGGGGAGTGTAGTAGAAATGAAACAGCAAGCCATCCAAAAATGATTGCTCATACGACGACTTGATCACAAACGCGATCCGCCGCGTCTTGGTCGGGATGGCGGTTCGGTATCGATACTCGCCCCAGATACGGTAACTCTTGATTTGCGATTGCTCCCACTGTCCGATCTCAAAACCAAAATCGTCAAAATACTTCAGGCGCAGCGTCACTTCAGAAAAGGAATACTGGGTATAAACCCAGGCGCCGATGATCGCCTCGGTGTTGCCGCTGTCGATCTCGTTGGCATACACACTGACATCCACATTCTGCTCTGCCGCTTCATCCCAGCCTAAGTCGAATGAATTGGCACCGTTGTACTTCTGCTCTGACGAAACACCGAGGGTCCCTGCCAGATTCACCCAGCCTTCGAGTTCCGATTCCGCCCCTGGATTGAGAAGCAGATTGGGGCTCAACACCGGGTCCGCGAGGGCCACGGCTCCCATGCCCAGCAGCCCAATCCCCATACATCGCAGGATCGATACCATGGTCTTCATATTGCTCTCCCTTTGGGTAATTCGTGTTGCGGCCCTCCTTCAGCCGGGCAGCCATCCCGCCCGACCCAGGTGGACCATGGTGAAAAAATTCACTTGCGAACAAAGTATATTCCAACTAAAAATCCCGTAAATACCAAAACCCGTTTTTCATGTTTTACATTTATCCTATTGGATTCCATGACAAACCGTTTTTTTACCTACCCAATGTTTGGTCTGCAATCCATCACCCCATTACTTACTTATGTAATATTTTCACAATCATAAGAAAGACGCCTACCCCTTCCCCAGGAGACGGCTCCTTGTCCCGCTGGGGATTCCTTCCCATCCGGGAAACGGACAATCCCCTCTCCCCATGCAAATTTTTTTCATCAATCTTCCGCTCTTGTGCTACAATAAAGCCAAACGACGGATTTCTTGGAGACCCCTTGCTCCGCATCCAGGCCCATCATCCTGCTTTTCCAAGAATGGAACGGGAACCCAAAGCCAAAGGAGGTTGATCATGCCTGCCGTTAGAACCAAGGAGTTTTTACAGCGTCATCACATCGCCTACACCACCATCCCCCATCCCCCGGCCTATACCGCGCAGGAGATCGCGGCGGAAGCCCACATCCCTGGCAAGGAGATGGCCAAAACCGTGATGGTCAAATTGGATGGCAAACTCGCCATGCTGGTCTTGCCCGCCACCACCAAGATCGATTTCAACCGCTTGAAACAATGCACCGGCGCGCAAGAAGTTGAACTGGCGCGAGAATCGGAATTTCTGCCCCTCTTCCCGGACTGTGAAACCGGCGCCATGCCCCCCTTCGGCGATCTCTACGGCGTCGATGTCATGGTGGCGGACCGCTTGGCCGAAGACGAGGAAATCGCCTTCAACGCCGGAACCCATCGCGAACTGATTCGGATGTCGTACCAGGATTTTTGCAACCTGGTCCACCCCACCATCCTGCATTTCTCCAAGGGTTGAACCGTTCGCACGGATCGTTCCGAAAACAAAAGCCCCCGAGGATTGAACCCTACAAACCCTCGTGGGCTTTTTTGTCTATTGGGATTGCGTTTCATCTTATGTTTTGTCCCAATCTACTCTAAGATAGGGAAAATTCGTAACTCTCGACCAGAGTAAAACCAGTACATTCAGGGAGAGGACCGCATGACGACATATCCTCGACGGACTTTTTTGAAAAACACCACCGTCTCCACCGCCGCGTTATCCTTCAGCGCCGCGCTGGCCAAACCCAGCCTCGCCGCCGACAGCCCCAATGAGACCATCCAGATCGGTGTCGTGGGCTTGCATAACCGGGGGACCGACCACTATCGGACCTACAGCCGCATCCCCAATGTCAAAGTAACTGCGATTTGCGATATCGACGAACGCCTCTTTCCCAAAGCGGTGGAAGAGATCGAAAAACTCTATGGCGAAACGCCCAAAACCTATACCGATTACCGCGAGATGCTGGCCGACGCGAGCCTGGATGTCATTTCCATCGCCGTGCCAGACCACTGGCACGCCCTCATGACCATCTGGGCCTGCCAAGCGGGCAAGGATGTCTATGTGGAAAAACCGCTTTCCTTCACCATCGAGGAAGGCCGCAAAATGGTCCAAGCCGCCCGCAAGTACAACCGCGTCGTCCAAATGGGTACCCAGCACGTCAGCAATCCCGTCACTCAAGAAGCCTTCCGCCAGATCCGCGAAGGCGCCCTCGGCGACATTTACATGGGGCGCGCGATTATCTACGGCACTCGCGGCGATATCGGCCGCGTCCCTGATAGCGCCGTCCCCGCGGGCGTGCACTGGGACCGCTTCCTCGGCCCCGCCCCCGCCCGCCCCTTCAACGAAAACCGTTTCCACTACAAATGGCATTGGTTCTGGGATACCAGCACCACCGAGTTCGGCAACAACGGCGTCCACTACATGGATCTCGTCCGCCGCGCCATGAACCACTCCGTCCATCCCCGCCGCATCCATTGCACCGGCAATTTCTATGTCCATGACAGCGACCAGGAAATCCCCAATGTCCAGACCGCGACCTATGAATACGATGACGGCACCCTGACCGAGATGGAAGTGCGCAGTTGGTACACCAATCCCGAAGCCGGCCAAAAAGCCGGGGCGTTCCTCTTCGGCACCAAGGGCTGGATGTACCTGGCTCCCGGCGTCTTTCAAATCCACCTGGGCCCCAAGGACGAACCCGGCCCCCAACTGACCACCAAGGATCTGCCCCCTCTCCCCGAATCCGAAAAGGGGATCGAGCCCCACTTCAAAAACTTCATCGACTGCGTCCGCTCCCGCCAGTGGCAGAACCTCCGCGCCGAGGTCCTGGAAGGCCACCGCTCCACGGTCATCAGCCACCTCGGCAATATCTCCTACAAAACCGGGCGAAAACTGATCTTCGATCCCCAGACCGAGCAGTTCGAACACGATCCCGAAGCCAACGCCCTGCTCACCCGCCCCTACCGGGAACCCTATGCGATCCCGGCTGAAGTCTAATCAAATTGAAAGATAACTAATATAAAAGGAGTACGACCCATGAAATCCTGTCTTTCTCTCTTTCTTCTCCCCCTCTTCATCCTGGGCCTGGCCCAGATGCCGCTGGCGGAAGAACAACCCATCCGCCTCGGCCTGATCGGCCTGGATACCTCGCACGTGATCGCCTTCACCAAGTTCCTGAACGACCCCACCCATCCCGATCATGTGCCGGGGGCCAAAGTCGTCGCCGCCTTCAAGGGAGGCAGCCCCGATATCGAATCCAGCATCAGCCGGGTGGATGAATATACCGAACAACTCCAGAAAGAATGGAATATCGAAATCGTCGATAGCATCCCTGAACTCTGCAAAAAAGTGGATGGCATTCTGCTGGAAAGCGTGGATGGCCGTCCCCACTTGGAACAAGCCCGTCCGGTTATCGAAGCCGGCTTGCCCCTCTTCATCGACAAACCTCTCGCGGGGACGTATGAAGACGTGTTGGAACTCGCCAAACTGGCCAAAGCCAAGAATGTGCCTTGGTTCGGCGGCTCCAGCCTGCGCTGGTGGCAAGGGGTCCGGGACGCCATCGATCCCGAGACCGTCGGCGACATCATCGGCTGTGACGCCTACTCACCCTGCAGTCTGGAAGAACATCATCCCGACCTCTTCTGGTATGGCGTGCATGGCGTGGAAATCCTCTACGCCGCCATGGGGAAGGGGTGCAAACAGGTCAGCCGCTATTACACGGATGATACGGATGTCGTGGTGGGCGTGTGGGACGATGGCCGCATCGGCACCTTCCGTGGCACCCGCAAGGGCGAGCATGGTTATGGCGCGACTGTGTTCGGCAGCAAAAAAATCGCCACCGCCTCCGGGCATAGTTACAAAGGCCTGGTCGAACAAATCGTCAAATTCTTCCAGACCAAACTATCCCCCATCGACCCCGCAGAAATGGTGGAAATGTACGCCTTCATGCAAATGGCGGATGAAAGCAAAAAATTGGGCGGCAAACCCGTTGCCTTACCCGCCATCTCTCTGGAATAATCAGAACAACGGAAGCGCGTGGGGAATCCATCCTGATTGGATTCCCCGCCGTATCGCGTCCCGCGAAGAACGCATCACAAACCGTCGAGCAATCGAGGAGGTAGACAGATGAGAGTATTCCTTGCCCTCTGCCTGGCCTTGGGTGCCATCTCCGGCTCAAGCGCCGACCATCCGGCTGTTGTCAAAGCGGAATTCATTTACGAAAACGCCTCGTTCCCATCCTGCCACGCGTCGACCCTGGTCGAAGTCCAACCGGGCCTGCTGCTGGCAGCCTGGTTTGGGGGGACCGAAGAAGGGGCGGACGATGTCGGTATTTGGCTCTCCCGCCATGAGAACAAAGCCTGGTCCGCTCCCGTCGAAGTCGCCCGGCATGACGGCGTGCCCTGCTGGAATCCCGTGCTCTTCCAAAAGCCGGGGGGCGAAACACTGCTGTTCTATAAAGCCGGCCCCAGCCCACGCGAATGGTCAGGCCTGCTCATCCACTCCATGGATGGCGGAAAAACCTGGTCTCAGCCCGAACTCCTCCCCGCAGGCATTCTCGGGCCAATTAAAAACAAACCCATCCTGCTTGATGATGGGTCCCTGGTATGCGGCAGTTCGGTAGAAAGCTGGAACGCCTGGGCCTGCTGGATGGAAATCACCACCGATTGGGGCAAAACCTGGCACAAGACCGGCCCTATCGCCTTTCCCGGCGTCGCCCGTGGCTTGATCCAACCCACCTTGTACTTGGGAAAAGATAACACCCTGCACATGGTATGCCGATCAACCAATACCATTGGCGCGGTTTGCGCCGCCCATTCCAAGGATGGCGGCCTCTCCTGGAGCGAAGTCACCAAGACCGCCTTGCCCCACAACAACAGCGGTCTTGACGCGGTACGCCTCGCCAGCGGGCAGATCGCGCTGGTCTACAACCATACCGCCAAGGGCCGCACCCCTCTGAATCTGGGCCTCTCCAGCGATGACGGCATCACCTGGAGCAACGTCCTCACCTTGGAGGACCAGCCCGGCGAGTATTCCTACCCCGCCGTGATCGAAACCTCGGATGGGATGATCCACACCACTTACACTTGGAAGCGGGAACGGATCAAGCACGTCATCATCGATCCCCTAAAAATTTACTGATCCAGTCGGCGGGTGGGGGTTTAAACCCACCCGCCCGCCCCATAATAAATGCG
>JAVFAP010000198.1:0-7292 GCA_034002445.1 bacterium
GCCGGGATCGGGCCGCGAGGATGTTTCACGGAGTCCCGTTCTTGTACCGCCTCTTGGGGTTGGGGTACGGGGGGGATGCTTTCCGATGCAGCCGTAACCGGGGTGGGAACTGGGATAGAGACAGACGGGACTCTAGCCGGACTCGGCTGCTCCTGGCTCGGTGTTTTCTCTCCTCGGTTGACAGGGTGTTTTGCGTCTGTCGGGGGCACAGGGCTATCGTGCCTGGGATTGTCTTCGATCAAGACTTCTTGAATTGCTGTCTGGGCAGAATGGGTGTGCTCTTCATGAAATCTTGCGGGAGCGACTGCCGTTTTTCCCAGTTCGACAGACCGCGTGGCAGGGTTTGCCAGTATTTCTGGCTGGGATGCCTGCTTTGTCTCCATCCGAATGGGAGCGGGTGCTGTAGCAGTCGCTGAGGCTGGATTGACAGACCTTGGTGCGGAGAAAACCACGGATGGAATCGGCTGCTCCTGACTGGGTTTGTTCTCTCCTCGGTTGAAAGAATGCTCAGATTCCGTGGGAGCGACAGGGCTGTTGTTCCCGGTATTTTCTTCAGTCAAAGTTTCTTGTATTGTTGTCCGGGTAAAATTGGTGTGATCTTTCTGAAAACCTGTAGAGGCATTTGACGTTTTTCCTGGCTTGGCGAAACGCTCTGCAGTGTATGCTTGTGTTTCTGGCTGGGATGCCTGCTTTGTCTCCACCCGAATGGGCACGGAGGGGGATGCCTGTGTGTGGCTTCTATTGTCTTGAATGCTTGGTTTCGGCTCTCCGGCAGAATTCTCCGGTGAAGGTTTCGATGGGTTCGGCTGAACCGTCTGCGCGGATGGGGCCGCAAGATTGTCCTGGCGGCTGGAAGCCAGGCGGGAGGCGTTGTTTAATATGGTGGAGATATCGAGCCCGTGCGATTTCCCAAACTCGTGCAAGGCGTCCATGAAGTCTTCGCTGTGCGTGGATTGGGCAATCTGATGGATCGCCGCGGTAAGCGCAGGGAGTTCCTGGTTGGCCGCCGCCTGTTGTAAGAAATGGGTCAGGACGGGTGGCAACGCGGGGTTTCTCTGTGGGGTGGGTACGATCTTCTCGGCTCCGGCTGTCTTTATGTCAACAGGTCGGTTCTCCTCGGTTTGAGGTTTTTGCACTGGGGGTAGCGAATTGGCTGCCGCCGGGATTTCGGGTTTTTCTGGCGCCTCGCTGGCGATTTGCTGGAGAGACTGTGGGGCCGCAACCTGCAACGGAGGTTGTGTGATCGATAAAAATTCAGATTGACCTTCTCCCGCGTCGCTTTCGATCCCTGTTTCTAAAAACTGGTAAAACGCCTGGATATCCCCTTTGTTTTCAATGGGGATCCGGATCATGGCTGCTTCATCGGTCTGGCTGGTGGGATCAGTGCCCAAGGTGGTCGGGATTTCGGTCCCGGTCTGGATGGCTTTCCAAACGCTGGGCGAAAGCAGAATGTTCCCTTCCGCGTCGATTTTTACACTGCCTTTGGGCAGGGGATAGACATGGATGGTTTCGTTGGATTGTTGTTGTAGCTTTTCTAGGGAAGCGGGGATGGCGCGGACGGATTGAGGCGGAACGAGGCTGCCCGCCTGGGATCTGACCGAATCGGCCAAGACCAACTGAAAAACAGGGCTGGTGGGGGAGGCACCGGGGGCGGGGCTGGGCTTGGACAACAACCCGGCCTTGCTGGTTCCCTGCAGTTGAAAAAAGAACGCCGCCGCTGTCTGGCTCATGCTTCCCGTCCCTGGTGGCTGATTTGCGGTGCTTAAAACAATACGCCCCGCACCGGCCGATGCTCCGCTGGCCGTGGATCCCTCGATGCAAAAGGGAATTCTCCCCGCCGGGAGTTTTCGCGATCATGGGTGTTTTCGTGGAGTAAAGCAAAGCCAGTGCCAACCCCGCTTGTTGCACCGGATCGGGGATGGACTCGTCGAATTGACTCAAATCATAGGACTTATTGAAATGTTTGCTTCGCGGCATAGATGAGGGCATAAGGCATGTCTGGCAGTTCTTGCCGGAGGAGGGGGAGGAAATTTCTGCCTGTCTATCTTATCTCCCCGTGCGGTTTCTTTATAATACAAGCAGGGTAACAATTGAATTCGTAGAAAGCGGAGAGGGAAGGTGGTACCCACCAATCAATCCGGTTCATATTATGTTGGCCTAGAAACTCCGATGCAATTCTGTCCGGGGGTGGGGCCGAAGCGCGCCAGTTTGTTTGCCAAGTTGAATATCAACACCGTGGGCGACCTCTTTTGGCATATCCCCCGGGGGTATGAGGATTTTCATACCATCTGCCCGATTCGCCAGCTGCGCCCGGGCCAGGTCGGGACCGTAGTGGGGACGGTGTCCCAAACAGAATGCCGAGTCCCTCGCAGCGCGTCCAAGGTGTATAATTTGCTCCATGTGGTATTGGATGACGCCAGCGGTTCATTGACAGCTGTGTGGTTTAATCAGCCCTATCTCGCGGAGAAAATCCACCGGGGGACGCGGCTGTTGGTGCATGGCAAAGTGGATGTGTACGATGGCTACCTGCAGATGAACGCCCCCAAGCATCAGATCATCGAAGGCCCCTTGGAGACGGGGATTTTGCCTCTCTACCCGTTGACCGAAGGGCTGACCCAGGCCTTTGTACGCAAAGTCGTGCAGGCGGCGTTTGCTCGGTATTCCTCGTTTTGCGAAGAAAACCTGCCGCTATCGCTTTTGAAGAAAAAACAATACCCAGAGCGCAAGTTGGCGTTCCGCATCATGCATCAGCCCGCGCCGGGAGAGGGCGCGCCCACGGAGGCCCCCACCCCGCCAGGGGATCCACGGCAGCAGAAACGTGGATCCGGTCAACGGGCTTTCGAGGGTGTTGGTCTTCCCCCGACGCCGTGGGAATTGGCGCGGCGGCGCCTGGTGTTTGAAGAATTTTTTATTCATCAGTTGGTCTTGCGTGCCTATCTGGGGAAATCCAATACTTTGACGGGGATCAGCCACCCCATGCCGGAGCCTTCCCCTTGGGGCGAACGGTGCCTCCTGGACGTGGCGGAGCCAAGGCACTGGCCGGCGTGGTTTATCTGGAACTTGCCTTACACCCTGACGGACGATCAGCAAACAGTCTGCCGTGAGTTTGAGGCCAATCTGCATGCCGCCCAGCCAATGAACCGGCTGCTGCAAGGAGATGTGGGGGCCGGGAAGACGGTGGTCTCCTTCTATGCCATGATGCTCGCCGTGGCGGGGGGGCGGCAGGCGGTAATGATGGCGCCCACCGAACTGTTGGCCCAGCAACATGCCGAGAATCTGCGCCGGTATGCCGACGGGATTCCAAGGCTGCAAATCGAGGTTCTGACCGGGAGCCAGAAGACCAAGGAGCGAAGGGAGGTTCTCGAACGCATCGCCACGGGGACCGCCTCGATCGTGGTGGGCACGCATGCGTTGTTTCAGGATGATGTCCAGTTCGCTCGGCTGGGCCTGGTGGTGGTGGATGAGCAGCACAAATTTGGGGTAAACCAGCGGCAGCGGCTGGTTGCGAAGGGGGAGACTCCCGATCTCCTGGTGGCCACCGCTACCCCGATCCCCCGTACCCTCTCATTGACCCTGTTTGGTGATATGGAGGTCTCGACGATCCGGGCTTTGCCGCCTGGCCGCCCCCAACTGATTACCCGCTGGACACAATGGTCCAAGGAAGAGAAAGTGTGGGAATTCATCGATGGCTTGATCGCCCAGGGCCAGCAGGTGTATGTGGTGTGTCCAATCATCGAACCCTCGGAAAACGCACCCCATCTGCCCTCGACCGAAGAAGCCTTCGAGAAATTATCCAAGACCTTTCTCCCTCATCGACGTGTGGCGGTACTGCATGGACGGCAGGCCACGGACGAAAAATCGGCCTTGATGCAGCGGATGAAAGCCGGGGCGATCGATGTGGTGGTGGCGACCACGGTGATTGAAGTAGGGGTTGATCTGCCCAACGCGACCGTCATGGTTGTGTTGGGGGCGGAACGGTTTGGCTTGGCGCAACTGCATCAACTGCGGGGCCGGGTGGGCCGGGGGACAAAAAAGTCGTACTGCGTTTTGATCACCCCCGACCGGGTCGGGGTCATCGCCCGGCAGCGGATGCGATGCTTGGAGCAGACCCGGGATGGATTTGTGATCGCGGAAGAAGATCTAAAACTGCGGGGACCGGGAGAACATTTTGGCACCCGCCAAAGCGGGCATCTCAATTTCCGGCTGGCCGATCCCTTCGAAGACAGCATGCTGCTGCACGAAGCCCATCAGGACGCGCATGCAATCTATCAACGCGACCCAGGGCTGGACGATCCTGAATTCATAACCCTCAAAAAGGAACTGTTTCGCCTCTATGGGGATTTTATCGAACGCCGCCCTTCGTAAATCGATCAAGGATTCGTTACCAATCCTTGCCGAAAACCGTTTCTCTGCGTACAATATTACACAGAATATTTTTTACTTATTTAAGGATTTAATGTGATGCGGATATCCCTTTTTCCTGTTTTCGTTTCGATTGTGGCTCTCGTGCTGAGTGTTGGTTGTATTAAGGAAGATACGGGGCAGGATGCGTCCATAGCTGTCGAGCCAGTGCCTGCCGTGACGCCCGTGCAGGAAGTGGCCCCCGTGGCTCCGCTGGAAACGGTTGCGACGGTTGCTCCCGATGAAACATCCTCCACTCTGCCCGAAACATCTGCCTTGGAAGAACCCGCCTCGGGCGATGCGACACCGACCCCAGGTGCGGTTACATTTTCCATTCTGCGCCGCAATGTCGAGATTATGCAGGATGATGCCCAGGTCCAACTCTACGCCGATAAACTGAGCGGCAAGATGGTTTACAACTGGGTTGGGCGAGTGGTCGCCCACAGCCAATCCGAGGGCAAGGATATCGTGGAAGTGGATATGAATTATGAAAACACTCCACTAGATCAATCGGTGTCGGAAGTGGTTCTGATGGGGTTTTCTCAGGAAGAACTGCAATTGCTTCCGGTAGGGAAGGTCATCAATTTCTCTGGAGTCATCGAAGGGATCGAGACGATTAACGAACGCAAGAACCAGTTTGTTTTGGGCCAAGTAGAAATTTTTGGTCTGACCGAATAAATCCTCAAACATCGTACAACGAATCAAAGCCCGGGTTCCCTCGGGCTTTTTTGTTGTTTTCCCCTAGTATGGATAAGGGAAAGAGGGGACAAAGTTCTCTCTCTTGCCCTTGGTGTCGTTCTCCCGTATGGTATTTTAGATGATCCGCATTGAGGGGAGAAAGAGCATGAGGGACTACCGCATTCACCGCCGGACGGCATTCCAACTGGGGGGAATTATCTGGGCGGGGCTACCGTGGCTTCCATCGGCCTGGGGAAGGGCGGGGGATGGGATTGCACTGGATGTGCTGCAACGAAAGTCCCTGCAAGACTATCTGCAAGCCACTGCGGCGAAATATGATCCCGCGGAAAATATGGTCCAGAAAACCCTGTCAGGTGCGTTTTACCATACCCAACTGAGTTCCGGCGTTGTGCATGAAACCCGCGGTTCGTTGCACTATGCGGTGGCCCTGTTGGATTCAGGCGAGCCAGAGCATTTGGAAACAGCCAAAGCCATTCTGAACCGGGTGATCGATTTGCAAGATCAAAACCCGGCGAACAAAACCTATGGCATCTGGTCCTGGTATATGGAAGAACCCTTGGCGAAGATGGCCCCGCCGGATTGGAATTGGGCTGATTTTTGTGGTACTCAGTTGCTGCTGGCATGGATGGATCATCGCCAGCGCCTGGGGCAGGCTTTGGCGGACAAGGTGAAGGACTCGATCCTGCACGCGGCCCGATCGATCAAAAAACGGAATGTGGGTCCCAGTTATACCAATATCGCCATCATGGGGACCAATGTTTCCCTCCTTGTGGGGGAATTGTTCGGGGAAGCAGAATTTACAGAATACGGCAAGGCCCGCTTACGCCGCTTTTACGACTATACATTTGAGCAAGGCTCCTTTACCGAATACAACAGCCCGACCTACACCATCGTCGCGATGACCGAACTGATCCGCATGCTGATGGATGTACAGGATCCTGAGGACCGGCGCCTGGCACAGGAACTGCACGATTTTGCCTGGCGCCATGCCGCCCAGCATTTCCATGCCCCCTCCGGGCAATGGGGTGGCCCCCACAGCCGCTGTTACCGGACCATTCTTACCCCTGAGAGCGGTGCCAAAATGTTTTTGGAATACGGCCTGGGTAACCGGGGCATCCTGGTTCCGCCCGAACGGATGTCGCTGGGCGGGGATTATCGGCTGCGGTACCAATGCCCAGAAGATTTGATCCCTCATTTTCAATCCTTGCCAGAACCCAAACTGGTGGTCGAAACCTTTGTCAAATCGGGCCCTGTCCCTGATGCGGTCGCTGGCGTTCACGAGAAAAACCACCAAAATATCATTGGAACCACCTACCAGCATCCCCTCTATTCCTTCGGATCGGTCAACGCGAGCGAACTGTGGAACCAGCGGCGGCCTTGGCTGCTGTACTGGGGGACTCCGGACGCGCCCACCAGCCTGCGCGTGCGCTTTTTACATGACTTTTACGATTATAGTTCCGCCCAGATCTTCACGGAGCAGTATAACCATGTGTCCCTCACTTCGGTGGGCTTTGCGACGGATAGTGGCGATACGCACATCAGTATTGACCGGATCAATGGTTCGATCCAGGCCAAGGATTTACGGTTGCGCTTCGAGTTCGAGGGCAACCTGAACACGCTCTCGGTTGCCGCGCTCCCGCACACGCCCTTTGCGGTCGCTGGGGCGGACCGCGAACTCCAGTTTCAGTTGCAATCGCTGGGTGGATCTTTCGCTGGCAAGGCCTTCGAATGGAAGATTGGCCGGACCGAAGACGACAAACTCTGTATCGATGCCGTGGCGTATGCCGGGCCGGAACGAACATTTGATTTTACGGCGATGAACGAGGCCTGGCTGGCGTTCGCGTTCCAAATCACCCCGAAGGAAGACCCGCTTCTGCCGATGCATACCGCGAAGGCAGAGATGCGCGAGGGGGAAGTGCTGACAGCATGGCCGATCCCCATGCTGGATGGAAAGAAATGCACGCTCTTATTGCGCCATCGCGGCAAGCCCGATAAAAAAGGGATTGTGCAGAAATCATACCGCGCGCGCCAACTCTGGGAGGACTGATCCAACATGTGGCGGTTAACGCAACCTGTCTTTTTGCTATTGTCCCTTTGTCTACTCGGGGCCGCTTCGCGAGCTGGGGCGGCTGAGGCGGTTTTCCCCTTGCGCATCCATGAATCCAACCGCTTCTTGGTGGATGCGGAGAACC
>JAVFAP010000199.1:0-7240 GCA_034002445.1 bacterium
GAACTTCGCTTGGATTTTCAACGGATATTTAGCGATTTTTACAAAAAAAACCTTGAAATTTATAATTTTCCAGAGTTATATCCCCGGAGAGGGTTTGCTTCTCGGCCAGCCGGGCATGCAGACCCCATCCTTTATATTACACAATGTATAATTCTATGCGCATTTTCTTGATTCAACGCTTTGATTTAGCCTCTGTTTCCTGCGCGCGCCGGGTACTTTGCCAGACAGAAGAACTGTTGCGCCGAGGCCACGAGGTCGTGCTGACCGATTTTGTCCATACCCAGCGTCAGCGGGAATTGCCCCTGGTCGCCAATCTGTCCTCGTTGGGGGCACAAATCATCCCCGTGAACCGCCAGATGACGCACTTTTTTTCCAACTACCATCGCCTGGCGGCGATGCCCAACAAACCGAATATCGTTCATCTTTGGAAGTCATATCCCGACGCGTCCCTGCTCGCTTATTTTCTGGCGAAAAGATGGCGGGTGCCCCTGCATTATGATTGGGATGATTGGGAGAAAGGGATTGCCGGGGAGCTGACGCAGTCCCGTTTGGTGCGTTGGGTTGCCGCCCGGTGGGACCGCCTCTTCCCTTCTCTCTGCCACACGATCTCAGTGGCCAGCGGTTTTTTGCGCGAGAACGCACTGCATCTTGGTACCGATCCAGCACGGATGTGGGACGCGCCGGTGGGGGCGGATATCGAGCAGTTTTCACCCCGCCCGCTGGACCAGGCCTTGCTTGAACAGTTGGGCCTTCGCCAGCCCATTTTGGTCTATGCCGGGCAGTTGGAGGTCGCCAGTTACGCAGAACAAACCTTGGATGTCTTGCGGCTGGTCCGCGCGGATCACCCATCGGCCAGTTTGTTGGTCCTGGGTGGCGGGCGAAAACTCCCCGCGATCCGGGAGCGGGCCCAGTCGTTAGGGCTGGGCGGCGGGATTCATTTTACGGATTATGTCCCAGGGGACGCGATTCCCCGCTATCTCTCCCTGGCCCAGGTGGCCTTGGCGCCGTTTGAAGAAAACGATGTGACACGGGCCAAGTCGCCGCTCAAAATAGCCGAGTACCTGGCGATGGGTCTGCCTGTCGTCGCCTCCGATGTGGGAGAAACCCGCCGCATGATCGGCGAGGCTGGGGCGGTTGTCCCCTGTGGGGATACAGAGGGGATAGCGCGAGAAGTACTTCGCATCCTGGCCTCCCCCGAACGTCAAGCCCAGATGCGGTTGGTAGGCCGTCATACCGCCGAGACCCGCTACAATTGGAAAACGCATGTGGACGCGTTGGAAGAAGCCTATCGCTACGCAATCGCACATTTTTGATGAACCCTCGGGGTGTGAAGGATCCTGCGCAGGATCCTTCACACCCGTGCAGGATCCTTCTTGATTTTCCTTCCCTTCCCCGATTCCTTCGGTAAGCCAACAAGATCCTTTCCGCAGTGACATAAACATTAGAATAAACGTAAGTCTAAATTTTATTGCCAGTTAAAGAAATATTTGGGAGAAGGATCCACCACTGGGAGAAAGTTGGCATGGTGCTTGTATATTAGGAAGAGCAAGCACAATGATGGTCTTCATCATGAGGAAGAAAGGATCAGATCATGGATTACACTCCGATGGCAATATCCCTCTCATCCAAGACTCTTGCAGAACCGCTGCCGGTTGAAACCGAACAGGAATTGATTCAGCGGTATTTGCGGGAGAACGATATTGAAGCCCGGCGGGTGCTGATTGAATCCAATCTTCGTTATGTGATCAAAACCGCTTTTGGATACAAGAACAAAGGGATGTGCATCAATGATTTGATTCAGGAAGGGTACCTGGGATTGATCGAAGCCCTGGACCGGTTTGATCCGGAGAAAAAATGCCGCCTGATCACGTACGCCTCGTGGTGGATCCGCCTGCGCATGCAGCGGGCGATCGAGCAGAAAGGGCACCAGATCAATCTGCCCATCAACAAGTTGGATCAATACCGAAAAATCAAATCGTTTCAACATCAGTTTGAAAGCATCCATGGGCGTCAACCCTGGAATCATGAGATTGCCGAGGAGTTGTCGATCTCCGAGAAGAAAGTGGACGAACTGCTGCGCAACGAAATCTCGTTTCAAACCATCCACAGCCGGGATGACGATCACCCCGGGCTGGAATCCATCCTGGAGGATGAGACGCTGGTGGATATGCGGGAACAGATCTGGCACAACGAAGTGGGCGAGAAACTCAAGAAAATCTTAACTATTCTGACCCCACAGGAGCAGGATGTATTAAAACACCGCTACAACATCAGCAGCGGCAGACGGGGCAAACGCATGAGTTTACGCAAAGTCGGCATGGCCATGGGCCTCTCGGCTGAAGGTGTGCGGCATATTGAACTGAAAGCCATGCAAAAATTTCGCCGCCCCGCGGTTCTTTCTAAAATGGAAACCCTCTTGGCCTGCTAAGGTCAAGGTTTTATCCCTATAACCCCTAACCCCATTTTTCTTCCCTCCCCCTAAACCGCCGGTCCCCCTACCGGCGGTTTCACTTTATGCTGGCACTGTTTTATAATGGATTTTCAACCTCATTCATGGAAGGGATCGCATGGATATCCCCACGATTTCCGATGTGCAAGCCGCAATGGCCCAGATTCAGGGCGTTGTCCACCGTACCCCGGTGCTGACTTGCCAAACCCTAGACCGGCTCACCCAGGCGTCGTTGTTCTTCAAGTGTGAAAATTTTCAGAAAGTCGGGGCCTTCAAATTCCGAGGCGCCTGGAACGCGGTTTCACTGCTGACCCAGGCCGAACGGGCGCGAGGCGTGGCCACCCATTCGTCGGGGAATCACGCCCAGGCGCTGGCGCTGGCGGCGGCGCTGCATCAGATCCCCGCGTATATTGTCATGCCAAAGAACGCCCCGCAGGTGAAAATCGAGGCGGTGCGCGGGTATGGCGCGGTGATCACGTTTTGTGAGCCAACGCTGGAGGCGCGCGAAGCCGCGCTGGATGATGTCATTCAGCGAACGAAGGCCACGTTCATCCACCCGTACAACCACGCCCGGGTCATCGCGGGCCAAGGCACCGCCGCATTGGAACTGTTGCTGGATCAACCCAATCTGGATTATCTGCTTGCGCCCGTGGGGGGTGGCGGCCTGCTGAGCGGCACTGCATTGGCGGCGGGGGGGATTTCCCCCAGCCCCCTGGTGGTTGGTGTGGAACCCGAACAGGCGGATGATGCCTACCAATCCTGGAAAGCCGGGCGCTTGATTCCCGTCTCGCATCCCGTTACCATTGCCGACGGGCTATGCACCTCCCTGGGCACAATCACGTTTCCCATCATTCAGCAACGGGTGGAGCAAATCTGCACGGTCAGCGAAGGCGCCATCGTCACCGCGATGCAATGGATCTGGGAACGGATGAAAATCATTGTCGAACCCTCCGCCGCGGTCCCCCTCGCGGCCATTCTGGAAGGGAAGATCGCGGTGCACTCCAAGCGGGTGGGAATTATTCTATCGGGGGGAAATGTGGATTTAGGGCATCTGCCTTGGAAATGAGACCCGTACCATGCAAACCTGGAAAACCATTTTTCGGATACTTCTGCTTCTTGTTTTCGCAACCCTCAGCGCCTGCCTTCTGTTTCCGGTGGTGTGGGCTGTTGTCGCGGCCTGGATGGACTATCCGCCGGATCGGGTATTTCGCCGCGTGTGGATGCTCACCATCCTCGCTGGGCTGATTCTCTGGCGGCAGGATATGGGGCTGCGCTCCCCGGCGGCGGTGGGCTTCGCCTGGTCCAAGGGCAGTGTATGGAACGCAGTGGTGGGGGTATCCATCGCCTTTGTGTTTCTGGGGATCCTCTCAGCGGTGTATACCCAACTTAGCTATTGGCAATGGCAGGTGCCGGAAGTGAACGCCAAACTGGTCCGGCGGTTTTTCGAGTCGCCTCTCAAGGGCGCGGTCATCGCGGGATTGGAAGAGTATATCTTCCGGGGGCTCATCTTTTTGTCCCTGGCTCGGCTCATGGGGTGGTTCAAAGCGGCATTGGTGTGCAGCGCCATTTTTTCCTGCCTCCACTTTTTGGAAGGCCGGGGATTGGGCCAGGCCGTGGAGCCTTCTAGCTGGAAGGCGGGCTTTCTGCTCTGCGCGGATTTACTGCAGGGGATGGGCAGCCGGTTCCAGTTTTTCCCCGCCGCGGTGGGGCTTTTCCTGGTGGGAATGATCATGTGCCACGCCACCATCCGCACGGGAACGCTATGGTTTGCGGCGGGGTTGCATGGCGGCTGGATCTGGTATTCGACCTTCTGCAAACATTTCTTCGATTACACCCATACCGACCTGTTTCTGACCGGAGGGATACGGCTCTTTGACGGGGTGATCCCCATCGCGGGCATGCTGGTGATATTCCCGATAACCTATGCCTTCTGCCGCTGGCGGATCCTGCATTGCGAACCCATTGACACACCGTCCCCTGGCATCGCGGTGGAAAAGGCGTCCAGCGAAGTGGCCGAAGAGCCCTCATCCAGCGCCTGAAAGGGCCCAGACAATATCATCGGCGGTGTCGAACTGCTTGTCATAGCCCGCGCTGCCAAGGCGTAGCGTGCCCTCTTCAAGTTTCACCCGGAGGGATTCGCCCGAAAACGCGTCCAGAGCGGTGAGGGTTTTGAGATTGAGTGGCTCGCCCTTTTCCTTGGCATCCCCAAAGCGGACTAGGAGGCGGGCCATGTTCTGCTTGGTGACGATCTCGCGGAGTTGATCTTCCAACTGATTGAGGTAGGCCACCATTTGAGGCAACACGATGCTAAGGGTTTGCAGCGGCAAGACCTTCAGGCGAGTGTACATGGGGGAATCTTTCTCACAAAACGATTGAATCGCCGCCCGCTGCATTTCAAACACAGCGGATTGGGTGTATTTGAGCACCAACAGACTGCGGATGGTTTTCATGGCGTCAAATCCCATTGGCGGCAATTGGGGCCAATCATGCAGCAGGGTGTTGAAGTCAATGGCCGCATAGGCCAGCAAGTAGTCACGCCTTGCCCGTACTGTTGCCAAGTTGTTCACCTCTTGCCGCAATTCCGTCTGCATGGCGAAGGTAATGTCCTTCAAGGCGATCAGGGCGGAAAGGGGCTCGGGATTGGGGCGGATCGAATCCATCAACACCTGGACCCAGCGGGCGTTGGCCAACTGAACCGCGGCTTTTTGCTCGGGGGGGACGATGGTGGGCAACTGCATGACCACCTCCTGCACCCCCGTGCAGGCGGTTGAAATCATTGGCAAACTCTTGGCGTTTTGGATAAGGTCTTCCAGGGAGAGTTCGCGTTCCAGCATCTTTTCGAAGAGTTGTTTTTGCACCTGCACGGTGCCAATCCACGATTGATCCAGGTCCGTGAGAGTGTTCCAGTTGTTGGTGACAATGCGCTGTTGCAAATCCCGGATTTCCGCTGGTTCGGCGGGCTGGCGGGGGAAGGCGAGGCGATCCGACGGAGTGATGCTGGTCCAGGTGTGGAGGATCACCGCCATATCAGAGGCGGAGATCACAAAGGAGGCGGCTTGGGGGGAAGACCGCTGCTTGGCACTTTCCCAGGTATCCAGGGTTTCCGCCAGTTTCCGGAAGGTGACCAGGGTTTTGGGATCTTCAAACCGCAGCCACCGCACCTGGAGTTGGGTCAGATCGAAGATGGATAAATTTTGAAGGGAAGCATTGGACGCAATTTGGATAATCTCACGATCCACAGGGAAAAAGAACAATACCCACGCATTGAAAAGAAGAAATCCTAGCAGGAAGACAATCCCTCCTCGTACAATCCATTTCCCAAACATTTTTCGCATCGCCGCGCTTCCCTTCTCGGTTGTCTTACCATCCGTTGCGATGGATGAATCCATCCAAAGGCAGACGGGTTTTCTTGATTTCTTTCTGCTCGGCATACCCCACGGGAATTAACAAGGGGACGATATGAGAAGCGGGGATATGTAATACCTGCTTGACCGCTTTTTCGGCAAAGCCTTCCATGGGCACCGTGGCGAGGCCCGCGGCATGGGCAGCCAGCATGAAGACCATCGCGTTGAGCATCACCTGTTTTGCCAGCCAGTAGCGTTTGTGGACGACGGGCACCTGGGGGATGGGTTTGAATTGATTGACGATCGGCAGCAGGGATGATTTCCAGGCCCAGCCCAAGCCGGCAGGATCGGGCGAAAACGCCAACTTTACAAACTTGCGATAGATTTTTTCATACTGCTCATTCATCGCGCCCTGGTTTTTTTCTTGTTCGACCACCCGCTCGAAATTGTTCTGATACACCCGGCGGTCTCCCGTAAACACCACGACCACCGGGGCTTGCAGAATTTGGCGCTGGCCCATGCAGGCTTGGTGGAGACGTTTTTTGTGATCCGGGTCATCGACGATGATACAATGGGTGGGCTGCAAGTTATAGCCGCTTGGCGCCCAATGGGTAATATCCAGGAGTCGCATCAGGAGTTCATCCGGGATGGGATCGGGCTTGAAATCGCGGACAGAGCGGCGGGTTTTGACCAGGGATTCAAAGTCATGCAAGGTAATCATCGATTTCTTTCTCTTTGGTAGGTATTTTATGTTCCTATTAGGGTAACTTATACAACATAAAAGAAAAAGGAACCTTATGTTTTATTCCCTGATCTTTCTGGGAATCCCGCCCATGCATTCATCCACAGCGCGCAGGGCAGCCCGGCGGGGGTGATGGGCATCGGAAGCACGTCAGAGGCAACCATCGAGGGTGTCTCTTAGAGATTGCCCTACCGGGTTTTGTTGCTATAGTGTTTGCAATCCCCAGGGGAATCGGTGTACACCAATTCATTAACCGTTTTATAAGAATATTAAAGGAGTTGCAACTCATGGTCGCGTTGTTACAGGCAGTCATATTCGATATGGATGGGGTCATCGCCGAAACCGAAGGAGATGGGCATCGCGTTGCATTTAACGAGACGTTTCGGCGCAACGAGATCAAAGCCGAGTGGGATCAGGAAACCTATGCGGAATTATTAAAAATCCCCGCTGGGAAGGATCGGTTGCGTCATTACATCCTTCAAAACGCGCTGTTGCCCGAGGAAGGGTTGGAGGACCGCATTATCGACTTGCTTCGCCAAAAAACGGTGATATTTCAAGATCTCGTCAAAAGCGGGCAGATTCCCGCGCGTCCGGGGGTGCGGGACTTCATCCAATCGCTGTTCAAGGCCAATCTCAAAGTCGCCTTGGCGACGACGGGCAGTGAGAAGGCCGCGCATACCCTGCTCATTTCCCTATTGGGAAAGC
>JAVFAP010000200.1:0-7227 GCA_034002445.1 bacterium
ACCCCCTGGCCCGCGAGGCCTATGACCTTCATTTGTTTGGCGTTTTCCAACTCTTCCTTGGTTACCTGGGTCCCGCTTCGGATCACGAGTGCGTCTTAATCCCCAATGATTTGGACCAGATCCGCTGGAGCCACCTTGGGTTTGTAATCCACCTCCATGTCCGTGTGGCTCATCAGGATATCCAATCCCTCTTGAGCCAACGAATCACTCACTAGTACTTTGTAGGCCATAACGCGTGTTCCCCCATAGTCTATAATGTTCCAAGCCAGTACGCCCGGCTGGGTTATGTGGTTTGTTCCGTACCATTATGGCACGAATTCCCATAAAGAATGATGGTGAGCCTTGGAAACAGAAAAACCCAAATGGCTTGCTGTCCTGTAATAGATATTTAATCGTCTATGCCAGACCTTTTTGGGTGTAGGCCAGAATTGTAGCATTGCATCCCGATGGCTTCAAGCGTTTATTATTCAGGGGCTTAAAATTCTGGACGCGACGAAATGATCTGGATACGAAAGATAAAAAAATATCAAAATAAATCATATTTGATCAAGTATCAATAGGTGATTGATTACTTTCAAGGGTACAGGGTGTGGTTTCCTTTAACCATAAGCCCAAGGGGCCTTCTTGGATTCTACAACATTTTTCTGGGATTGCTTACCCTAGGGGATAAAAATCCTCCATCCCTTCCAGTCTGTATTCCTTGTCCAGATGCAATTTTTGCCTTACTTTATGAACGGCGGGGATGCACCAAGGCCTTTGGTTGAGAGTGGATTTCCGTACCACATGGGGAGAACCATTTCCACATTAATTCTATATAAGGCGAGGCATGACGATGGCATATCTCATTGGGATCGATGTCGGTACTTCGGGTACCAAGACAGTATTGTTCGATGAAACGGGAAAGGCGTTGGCGAGCGCGACGGAAGAGTATCCGTTGTTAACCCCGAATCCGGGCTGGACAGAGCAAGTGCCCGAGGATTGGTGGCAGGCGACGGTGAAATCCATTCAGGCGGTTTTGAGCCAGAGTGGGATCCCGGCCGGGGAGATCAAGGGGATTGGGCTGTCGGGACAGATGCATGGCTCGGTGTTTCTGGATGACAAGAACCAGGTGGTTCGCCCAGCGATTTTGTGGAATGACAGCCGGACCGCAGCGGAATGCGATGAAATTACCCAGACAATCGGTGAAAAACGGCTGCTGGATTTGGCCAGCAACCCTGCCCTGACCGGATTTACCGCGCCCAAAGCGGTGTGGCTGAAGAACAAGGAACCCGAGAACTTCAAGAAGACCAAGACACTGTGTCTGCCCAAGGATTATATCCGTTATCGGCTGACCGGCGAAATGGCGATGGAAGTCTCGGATGGGGCGGGCACATTGCTGTTTAACGTCAAACAACGCAACTGGAGCGAAGAGATTTTGGATGCGTTGGGCATTCCCCGCCAGTGGATGCCGCCCATTCAAGAGTCGACCGATGTGATTGGGGGCGTTACCGCCGAGGTGGCGGCACTGACCGGCTTGAAGCCGGGAACCCCCGTGGTGGGGGGCGGCGCGGATAACGCTTGCGGCGCGACGGGTACCGGGGTAGTGGTGGAAGGCCGGGTTCTGTCCTCGATCGGGACCAGCGGCGTGATCCTTGGCCCCATGCAGTCGCCGCAGACCGATCCCGAAGGCCGGGCGCACACGTTCTGTCATTCGGTCCCCAATGTGTGGTACCTGATGGGTGTGGTGCTTTCCGCCGGGATGTCGCTGCGTTGGTACCGGGATATTGTCGCGGACAGTGAACGGAGCCAGGCCAGCCAAGCGGGATGCGATCCCTATGAGATTTTGACTCGCCTGGCGCAATCGGCACCTGTGGGCAGCGAAGGGCTGATCTTCTTGCCTTACCTGACGGGCGAGCGCACCCCGCACAAGGATCCTCACGCGCGCGGGGGTTGGATCGGCCTGACGATCCGGCATCAGCGGGCCCACCTGATCCGCGCGGTCCTGGAAGGAATTACTTTTGCGATGCGGGATTCACTGGAGATTCTCAAGGCGCAGGGTGTGGAGGTTAAAGAAGTGCGGGCGACGGGCGGCGGCGCCAAGAGCGCCTTTTGGAAGCAACTGCAAGCGGATATCTATGGCTGCGAAATCGCCACTATCAGTTCGGATCAAGGCCCGGCGTTCGGCGCGGCGATCATGGCGGGAGTCGGCACCGGGGTGTATGGATCGATCCCCGAAGCCTGCGACGCCATTATCCGGGTGGTGGAACGTACTGCTCCCAACGCGGCAAACGCCAAGGAGTACAACGAGTATTACGAGGTTTATCGCAACTTGTACCCCAGTATCCGGTCTGCCTGCCATACCCTGTCACACAAAGTGTCGGCATAATCTAACCGAACCGAATCAAACGGGCCCGCTGGAGATCATTGCAGCGGGCCTTTTTTTGCTGTGGGCCGCGCACTTTCTTATCCCTGGCGATTTATTGTAAGATAGGGGGATTGAAAACGGGTTTTGTGGGGAGAAGGATGACGAACGAACGGGATCGAGTAATCAAAGACCCCCCGACGACGTGGTGTGGGTCGGTGCGCTTTTTGGGGCCGGGGCTGATTCTCTCGGCGGCGATTGTGGGATCGGGAGAACTGATCGCGACCACCACAATGGGAGCGCAGGCGGGGTATGTCTTGCTGTGGGTGATTTTGCTGGCGTGCCTGTTTAAGGTCGCCATCCAACTGGAGTATGGCCGTTTTTGTATTATCCACGGCAAACCCTCGTTCCAGGCGTGGAATGATGGTGGCCGCTACCGCCTCTTGGGGATGAACGCCTCGCTGTACGCCGCCTTGCTGTTTATGGTGCTGATTACCATTGGGCAAGGCGGGGTGATTGGGGGGGCGGCGCAAGTGGGGCTGCTGATTTTCCCCTCGCTGACCATCTACGGGTGGACCTTACTCTTGGCGGGAGTGTGTGCCCTACTGATTTTTCATGGCCGTTATGCCCCGATCGAGTGGCTGGCCATCGCCATGAATACGGTATTTATTGCGGTTCTCTTTTATTGCCTCTTGATGGTGCAGCGCACGCCCTACGCGTTTTCGGTTGCGGATGTCGCCAGCGGTTTCACTTTCCGTTTGCCGCCGGAAGGGGCGGTGATGGCGATGAGTGTGTTTGGCATCGTTGGGCTGGGCGCGGGCGAAATTGTGTTCTACCCCTATTGGTGCATCGAGAAAGGCTATGCTGCTTGGACCGGCCCCGATGATGGCTCGCCCGCGTGGGCGGCGCGTGCCCGGGGCTGGGTGCGGGTGATGAAGATGGACGCACTGGTTTCGATGGTGGTGTACACCGTCTCTACCTGCGCGTTTTATTTGCTGGGGGCGGCGGTCTTGCGGACCGAAGAGACCATCGCGCAGGATGGCAATCAGTTTATCCTCAAATTGTCCAGCTTGTTTACAGAAATACTGGGCCCGCAGGCGCGGGTGATTTTCATGATTGGGGCGTTCACGGTGCTTTTTTCGACCGCGTTCGCCAACACGGCGGGGTTTTCGCGGATGTGGACAGATTGGCTGGGGATCAGTGGGTTGTTTGATCCCAACCATCCGGCGGCCCGCCGCCGCAGCCTGGCGATTCTGGCCTGGATTCTGCCCTTCTCATGGGCGGCGGCCTACTTATTTATGCAAAAACCGTGGCTGATGGTTGTGATTATGGGGGTATCGAATACTCTCTTTTTGATCGTGGTCTCCTACAAAGCGCTGGTTTTTCGCTACCGCTATCCCTGCCCAGCCTTGCGTCCCACGGTATGGTACGATATCGCGCTGTGGATCGGATTCTTCACGATTAACTTTGTCGGGATCCACGCCTTGATCAAAATGCAATAAAACTTGATAAAAACGGCGTGACGCATTCTTTCGTTTTTGATAACAAAGGAATCTTCTTTATGAATACCTATCCCAATATGGCGACTGTGACGCAACAATTTCCACGGCCCACAGTGGGCGCCTTGGACGAAGCGGTCCATGCCGCGCTGGCGGGCGCGTTCCCTTCTGGCGAACGGTTTTTTGGCAAACGGATCGCGGTGGCGGTCGGCAGCCGGGGGATTACCGGAATCGCCGCGATAACCAAAACCGTCGTCGCTTTTTTGCGGGATCACGGCGCCCACCCCTTTCTCATCCCCGCGATGGGCTCGCATGGGGGCGGGGCAGAAGAAGGGCAACGGAAACTTTTGGCGGAGTACGGGGTCACGCCCGAGGCGATAGGTGTCCCCTTGGATACCGATCTGACCACGGTGTGCTTGGGCGAAACGCCAGAAGGTTTCCCGGTGTATTTTTCCCGCGTGGCGATGGAATCGGACGGGGTGCTGCTAATAAACCGAGTCAAACCGCATACCGATTTTCGGGGTGAGGTGGAGAGCGGGCTCTGTAAGATGATTACCATCGGGCTGGGCAAGATCGATGGCGCGAACGCCATGCACAGCCGCATCACCCATTGGAACCATGACCAGATCATCCTGCCCATTACCCGGCTGGCCTTGCAGACCGCGCCCATCGTGGGGGGGCTGGCGGTGGTGGAAAACGCGTACCACGAGACCGCGCTGGTGGAGTTTGTTCTCCCTGCCAATTTTGAAGAGAGAGATAAAGCCCTGCTGGCGCAGGCGAGGACCTTGATGCCTTCCCTGCCGGTGGAACAGGCGGATGTGTTGTTGATTGACCAGATCGGCAAGAATATCAGTGGTGCGGGGATGGACCCCAACATCGCGGGGCGCTGGTTCCGGATCAATTCCATCTGGCAGGACAAGCCAAATTTTACTCGGATTTGTGTGCTGGGGCTGACAGCAGAGACCGAGGGGAACGCGGTCGGGATCGGGCTGGCGGATTTCTGCAACCGCCGCGTGGTGGACGCCATGGATCGGGATATTACCTATTTGAACGCGGTGATCTCGCGCAATACCGTCAACGCGCATCTGCCCATGGTGTTTGATACCGACCGGGCGATGATGGCCATGGTGACTCAATCCATGGGGGCGGGGATTACGCCGGAGACGATGCGCATTGTGCGCATCCCCAACACCTTGGATATAACACGCATTCAGGTCTCCGAACCGCTGATTGACGAACTCAAGATCCATCCCCAGGTGGCCTCGATTTCAGTACCCGAAGCGATGGTCTTTGACGCGATGGGGAATCTGCCGTTTTTGCAATAATCAAGCGGTGTGGCCGTGCCGGGGGGCGTGTCAGGATTGATATCTTTCCAGAAACAGTTCCGCGCGGGAGCGCAGCCCCACGTGGTATTCCAGGTGGATTTTGTACAGGGCTTTGATTTCCTTGGATTGGCTTGGGGACAGGCGTACCGCTGGCGGGGTGGGGCTTGCCGCAAGTTTGCGGAGCGCCTGGATGGTCCCGGCCGTGAGGGGGTAGCCATCCAAGCCCAGGGTATTGGCGACCAGCCCGCCTTCTTTGGGGATGTAAACCCAGCCAGGGGCTTCGGTGGCCTTGGTGTGCAGGCAGTGGAAAATTTCGGGTTGAAATCCCGCGGCGCAGAGCAGGCGCCATTGAAAATAATATAAGTCTTCAAGACAGGGGGCTTGTTCGTTCCAGCGCTCAAAGGCTTGGACCATGGTCGTCCAGACCCGATAACTGGACTGGAACTCATGGCTCAAAAAATCCACCCATTCCATCAAGCAGGATGCGTACGAAAGCCGGGTTAGATCTTTCTGAATGGTGTCGTAGGATTGGATCAAGGCAACCTGGGTGAGGGTCCAGATTTCCTGCTCGGTGTTTTTGGCGTAGAGCACGGCGTGGATGCGGTTGAGTGGCTGGGTTACTCCCGCGTAGCGGCTCTGGGTTTTCATGACGCTTTTGGTGGATGCGGTGACTTTGCCACTGGTCTTGCCGTAGAGGATTACCAGCGCGTCCGCATCCTTCCCCCGGCGGCGGCGGAGGGTAATGGCTTCGGTATGGAGGAGGGGCATGGAGAGAATCCCTTTTGGTAGAATAGTACCAGCGCTGAGGTCCGGCGAACCGTTGGGTTTTAAAGAATTTGGATTTGAACTGGACGGAAGAAAGGGCGGATCGAGGATCCGCCCTTTGTCATTTCTTGGAAAGGATTCACTTACACACTTTCCATGACGCCCAGGATTTCCTGGGTTTTTTCATGTAACAGAGCCAGGTCGCCCTGGCTTTCCACATTGAGACGGATGATGGGTTCGGTGTTGGATTTGCGCAGGTTGAAGCGCCAGGCGCCGAAATTCATGCTGATGCCGTCCAGGGTGTTGATTTCGGGTTTCAATGGCTCGAAGTGGGCGGTAATTTTGGCGATGGCGGCGTCGGGATCTTTCAACTTGCGGTTGATTTCCCCGCTGCATGGGAATTTTTCAATCCGGGCTTTCACCAATTCCGAGAGTTTTTTCTTTTGCTGGCACATGATCTCGACAACCAGCAGCCAGGGAATCATCCCGCTGTCGCAGTAAGAAAAATCGCGGAAATAGTGATGGGCCGACATTTCGCCGCCGTAGACCGCGTCCTCCTTGCGCATCATTTCTTTAATAAAGGCGTGGCCGGATTTGCTTATGATGGCCTGGCCGCCGTAGGTTTGGGCCGTCTCGATGGTGTTCCAGATCAGGCGGGGATCGTACACCACCTTGCCTCCGGGGTTCTTGCTCAGGATGGCTTGGGAGAGAAAGCCGACAAGGTAGTAGCCTTCGATGAAATCGCCGTTTTCGTCAAAGAAAAAGCAACGGTCAAAGTCGCCGTCCCAGGCGACGCCCAGGTCGGCTTTTTCGGCCTTGACGACCTCGGCGGTCGCGGGCCGGTTTTCAATCAGCAGGGGGTTGGGCACGCCGTTGGGGAATTTACCATCCGGGTGGTGATTCACCTTGATGAAGGTAAACGGGAGTTTTTTTTCAAGTTCGTCCAAGATCATCCCCGCGCCGCCGTTGCCCGCGTTGACGACAATTTTGAGGGGTGTCAGGGTATCCAGATCCACTTGGGCCAGCAGTTTGTCAATGTAGGGTTGCAGGATATCCACATCCTTTACGGTGCCGGTTTGGCTTGCTGGGCTGAACTGGCCAAGGGAGGCAAGGCGTTCGATATCCTTGAGGCCGGTATCGGCGCTGATGGGGCGGGCATCTTCGCGCACGAATTTCATTCCGTTGTCGCCTGGGGGATTGTGGCAGGCGGTGATCATGATTCCCCCGTCGGTTTTCAGATAGGCGGTGGCGAAATAGACCATTTCGGTACCGCAAAGACCGATGCGTTCCACATACG
>JAVFAP010000201.1:0-7214 GCA_034002445.1 bacterium
TTCGGAGAGAAGAAGAACAGTGCCCTGGCCCCGGTCACAGACGAGATACCCTTCAGGGACTTCCACCAGGCCACTGAGTAAATTATCGGTCCAGTCCAGTGTTTCTATACGATAGCCCTCGGCAGGCACCGGGCCGCGCGCCGCTGGGAGGATTGGCATGCAGCCCAGTAGAACAAAGAAGACTAGCCCGTTGATGAACCCGCGCATGACGGTCTCCCTAGTTTCTCAAGTCAAGCGAGCGGCTGGGAAAGTGCTTTTTCATGGATTGGATGATGGGGTTTTTCTCTTCTCCCGCAAGCAACTGACGGATCCAGTCCGGCTGGCGCAACGAGGCGCGGGTGGCTTGAAGTGGCAGGCCTGTCTGACTGACCACCGCCCGGTGCTCGGCAGCGACATCGGTCATTTGCGCCGTGTCTTCCTTGGAAGCGACTCGCACCACACCGGAGAGCACGTTTACCGTGGTTTGCCCGTCCAGATAGATCACTTCGAAAGAGGTCCCCAAGACGGTTAATACCGCGTTCGGTGTTTCGACAACAAAGCGTGCCGCGTCATCCATGCGCCTGACATCCACAAATAACCGGCCTTGATGAAACTGCATGCGGCGATGCCCTACCAGAGTCAAGGCGGACTCTTCATCCAGCCGTACCAAACTTTGATCGCTCAAGAGCAGGCTGGTCCGCTCGCTGGCAGCACTCTGAATCTTCTGGCCTTTATGGATCCGCGCGTCCAATTGGATAGGGGAGGAAGCAACCTTGAGATCCACGGAAACGATCTGGATCCCCAAGGGCTGGGGAGAGGGCAAAAAGGAAATCCCCGCAACCAGCAGAAGGACAAGCAGGGCTCCACAGGCATATTGCCAACGGGGAGCAGAGAACAAACTCCAGCCCGGTTCTCGAACCCTTTGGGGAGTTCTTCCCATGGCCTCCTGGCGGATCCGGCGGGATACTGCGTCCCCCAACCGGGTGTAATCGGGCTGTACCGCTTGTAATAATAGTTTGATCTCCCGGTCTTCTTGGGATTCAGGCTGGGAGGGATGAAACGATGTTGAGGTTGGATCTTGTTTTTTCATAATAATTCTTCCACGGAGCGGATCCCCATACTCCCCAGGGCTTGCAACATTTTATTGCGTGATTTGAATAAATGGCTTTTGACTGTTCCTGTACTGAGTTCTGTCCGCGCGGCAATTTCTTCACACGAAAGGCCTTCGATATAAAAGAGTAACACAATTTCCCGCGCTCGTTCGGATAATTGCCGCAGCGCATAGTCCGCAGCCTCTTGTTGCCATAATTTTTTATGCTGTTTGCCCAGGCCTTCGGTGGGGCCAGGCAGTGGTTCATTCTTCAATCGGCTGAGCAAACGCCGGATTCGGGTGACAACCCGTAAGCGGCCGCTCGCTTCCTGTTTTACAATCGTCCGGAGCCATCCCCCCACCTTGGCGGGTTCCTTGAGCGTATGGAGATAGCGGTGCGCTTTCACCATCGCTTCCTGGACGGCATCTTCCGCATCCGCGCGATTGCCGACGACCGCGTAGGCGGTTTGATATGCCGCCCGCATATACCGTTTTCCCAGCAGATCAAACGCTTCCACCGAACCTTCCCGCGCCCGCTGGACCAAAATTTCATCCGAGAGAAAACTCACACCTTGATCCACGGCCCCCCTGGTCTCCTCCCGTTCCAGTTCTGCCTGATAGTCAATTTCCATACCACTCATTCCTTTAAACTGCCCTTCTGTTTCTCTTAGAATGCTGGGTATCCAAAAAAAGTTTACATAGAATACAAATTTTTCCAATTCATTTTTCTGTCTTGCGGAAATCCCCGTTGCGATTGGAATTTACCCACCCCTCAGGCAGAAGGAATGGGAAAAATTAGTCGTCCTCTTGTCAGAACCGATATTCCCCCTGAAAATTCCTTTTAAACGAACACAATTTTTGCTATACTGTCCGCTATGAACGCTAAAAGCCTTCTTCCTCATAGACTGGCCCAGGGTTCCGGGTTCGGCGCGTTTACCATCGTGGAGTTGCTGGTGGTGGTCAGCATTCTGGGTATTATCAGCACTCTCACGGTACCGGTTGCGCGGGACGCGTTGCTGCGGGCACGCATCACGGCGGTGCAAGGCAACATGGTGCAGATTGCCAAGGCAGTCGATGCGTTCGCTGTGGATCGGGGCTACTACCCGCATGGCTCCGACCAGCCCCCGACGCAATTTTTGACCAACTACGATGCGCTGACCGCGCTGGCGCCCCTGATGGGTACCTATCTGCCCAATGATCCCGCGATTTTAAGCGATGCGTTCACTCAGAAGGCTGTGCAAGAGATTAACGAAAGCATCGCTTTCGACCCAGGCATCCCTGATCTCTTTGGGTATGGCTATTATGATTATGTTCATTTCATGGTCCCGCCCAATAAAGCCCGCTATGCCTACAGCCTGATCAGTTTTGGGCCTGATGGGGAGGATTCCAGCCTGGGGCTCCTTCCCTTGCCTGGGATCGGGGACCGTCTCTACGATGCCCCTTACAATCCATCCAATGGCCTGCAAAGCACTGGGGATTTGGGTTGTTTTGGCGGCAACAGCGGCATGCCTCGCTTGATTCCGTCTTATTAACTCACACCACATAATAATATACTCATTTTCCCAAATTCTGTCCTAACTTGATTTCCCCCAAGCGCGCCATGATGCTTGGGGCAGACCTGTTTTGTCCCTTTCCTGGCCCCTTCTCTCTTTTTTGCAGATTTCTGGAAAATTTACTTTTTTCAGTAAACCATTCGATCCCCTCTCTCATTCTTTATACATGAAATCGACGGCTTTGGCTTGATTCCATGCGCGGCGCACTCAGAGCAACCAGCCGACTATCTTTGATGGGAAGTGTTTCCAAGAAGGAGAGTGAGTCTTATGAAGCGGCTTATTCTGTTATCTATCCTGCTCACCGTGTCACTTGTGAGTATTTACGCTCAACCCGTATCCATTCAAGTCCAACCCCAATCCTGGGGAACCATCTGGACCAATCCTGAAACCGAAGACCAAGGGCTCATCCTGGGCGAGACCATGGATTCGCAATATCTCGAAGTCTCCGCCAGTGAGCGGGAATTCCGGCGGGGTTTTGTGGAGTTCTCCCTCCCCAAAATCCAGGGCCAGATTCTCTCGGCAACCTTGATTTTGCTGGAATCCAGGGAGGTTCTGGCCGAAGAGCGAACAGACATCCATGACGTTCTGTTTTATCAAGACAAGAACGGCGTCGTGACCCTCAAGGATTACGAACTGGATGATGTTATCGAGTCCGCCACCTTCGAGACTCAGTCCCATCTCCCTCCAGGCTTGATCGAAATCCCTATCCTGGAGGCAGTGGAAGAACGGGAGGGGAAAGGTTTGGGTGTCTGTATAAAACTGCAGAACGATCCCGGGCTGATCGTCGGGGCTTTCATGGGCAGTTCGTTTGCCGTTTCGGACAGTACACCGGTTATTGAAATTACCTACCTGGCACCAATTCCGGAACCGACACCGGAGCCTACCCCCGAACCGGTTCTGCCTACCCCACACCCGGATATCCCCATCGGAACGCTGATCGTGACCGATGATATCGCAACAGACGATCCCGAAGCCCTGGTTGATCTGAGTGGCGGGGCGGATTTTGATCAGCCCAACGAACGGCAGTTGGTGATTCGCTGGAACGTGGAAACCACGGATGTGAAAGACCATCATGTCTATGTGCTGATTAACGAAAATGACAAGCCTAAATTCCTCGGGCGCACTGGGGATGGCGACGCGACTCATTTTGTTTGGAGCCGCACCAACCCCGCCATCGTGGACCGCTTTGGTGCGGGTCCGCAGGACGGCAATGTCTACCGGTTCTATATTTACACCATCCGTGATGGCGCGCAGCCGGCTGGCCCCTTTACCCACAACGGCCCTATTCAGTATTTCGTGGGGGAAGAGGGTGAAATTCCTCCCATCCCATTGAATACCGTCATCGTCACGGACCATGTCGCCGCTACCGAAGATTTAAGCAACGGTGTCGATCTGGATACCCCTGGCAACTTTGAACTGATGGTTCGCTGGAACCTGGACTTTGACCGGGTCAACGATTACCACATTTATGTCCGTGTCAATAATGACAGCAAAGCCCATTTCTTGGGACGGTCTGGTGGCGACACCCCGTTCTTCCAATGGAAAGCAGGTCATCGCTTCCTCAGCGATTCCTATAAATCCGGCCCTATACCGGGAAACATGTATACCTTCTTTGTTTATGTAATTGGGAAAGGGAGTGGTGTAGCAGGTCCGTTTGCCAATGGCGGTCCTGTGTACTTTAATGCGGGAGTCGACCCAGAGCCCACCCAAACTGAAACCCCTATACCCTCACCTACTCTGGTGCCGACTCCCCTGCCTACCCCCGTTGACGGCGTCACTTGCGTCTACCCCGCGGACTATTACAACGAACCCACCACTGGCCTGGGCCAGGTAGAGATGGGGCCTGTGTATGCCTCCGCCGCGGTGCTGCTGGACGGCTCGACGGTTCCAATGCGTCTCGACGCAATAGATGACAATCAACTCGCGTTGGTGATCCCTGAAAGCATCACCGACATCGATCAGGCTCCCAGCCTGGGCTTCGATCCCAGCCCCTGCAAGAAGGGATTCCCGGAATGGATTTCCGTCAACCTCTACGCGGGGTCCGCCATTACCTTGCTCTATGGCTATGACAAAAACGGGCATGCCGTAGCTGCCGTGGAAAGCACGCCGGATCAGGCGACTCAATCGCTGGTATTAAGCAGCAAGCAGGGCATTGCCAGTATCCAGGTTCAAGGAACGACGACCACCATCACCAGCCTTTGCTTCCGCTGCGAAGACATGGTTGAGCCCACTCCAACCGAGGAGCCCACTATCGAGCCGACACCTACCCCCACCATCCCCATCAACACCGTGGTGGTGACTGACACGGCGGATTCCACCATCGATCTGAGCATGGACGTGGATTACGATCCACAGGATCAGCGGGAACTGGTAGTTCAGTGGAACCGGGATATGGCGGATGTAAAAGACGTGCATATCTACACCCTGGTCAATGAAACGGGCAAACCCAAGTATCTTGGCCGCACTGGGGATGGTGAAAGTACCGCCTTTGTTTGGAATACCGAGCAAGACCATCTGGCTGGCGAATTCAAGAAGGGGCCACAGGATGGGACCTACTACCGCTTCTACATTTACTTCCTGCTTCAGCGGGGCGGCCCGACCGGTCCCTACACCCATAGCGGCCCTGTCCTGTTCAAGGTTGGAGAAGAAGGCAGCGAAGAACCTCTGCCGGAAATCCCCATCAACACCGTCATCGTGACAGATAGTTTGATCCAGGTCGAGGACCTCAGTGGTGGCCAGGATTTGGACCAGCCCGAAGCAAGGGAATTGGTGATTCGTTGGAGCATCGAACTAGACGACATCAAGGACTTCCACGTCTATGTCATCACCAACCAGGATAACAAACCCAAGTTTCTGGGTCGAAGCGAAACCACCCCCATGCTGGTGTGGAATGACGAAAACGAAGCCATTGCTGGACCGTTCCGCCAAGGCCCGCAATTCGGCAACCTGTATCAGTTCTTCGTGTTCGGTATTCGCAAAGGGGACGGTATCACTGGTCCATACACAAGCGATGGTCCCGTCTACTATGATATCGGAGCCGAAACCCCAACCGCAACCCCGATCCCGACTGAACCAGAGCCGACGGTGGAGCCTACGGTAGAACCCACTCCTGAGCCTACCGAAATTCCAACGGAGGAACCCACCGAGGAACCGACGGAAGAGCCGACCGAGGAAAATTGGGTCATCGTGACGGACGATCTTGCCAGTACCGAGGATCTGAGCCTGAAAACCGACACCGATTCCGAGGATCAGCGCATCCTGGCATTGCAATGGAATCTCCCCGAAACGAATGTCAAGGATGTCCATGTGTATGTCCTGGTCAATGAAACCGGCCAACCTAAGTATCTGGGTAATACTGGCCGAGGCGATGCGACCACATTCGCGTGGGGTGTGACCGCGGAAAAAATCGCTCCAGCATTCCGTTCCGGTCCGCGGGATGGCAACACCTATCGCTTCTTCCTCTATCTCATTCGGAACAACCAGCCCCCGGTTGGCCCCTTCACCCATGCGGGCCCCGTCCTGTTCAAGGTTGGGGAAAACCAGGGAGAGGAAGAGAATCCCGTCCCGGAAGGCGTCGTGATTGTCACCGATCAGTACCTTGGTGAGGTGGTGGATCTTAGTGGACAAAGTGATATGGATAGCGAAGACAACCGGGAATTGGTGGTTCGCTGGAACCTGCCTTACCCAGATGTGAAAGAATACCACGTCTACGTTATCCAGAATGGGGCTAAACCCCGATACCTGGGGAAATCCAAGGAAGCCCCGTTCCTGGTCTGGAGCGAGGACGCCCATGGCATCGATGGCCGCTTCAAAGAGGGACCACAAGACAGTGATGATTATCAGTTCCAAGTCTATGTGATCCAAAAGCGGGAGAACGCGGGCCCCTTTGCAACAGCTGCACCGGTACTCTTCATGGTTGAGCCTGCCGCGGAACCAACCCCAGCGGATAACGGCAAACCAGAGAAACCCGGCAAAGACAAAAGAGGATCATGATGATGATCATGATGTTGAGGATGGCCGAAGGGTCGGAGAGGACTGACCTGTAGGTTATCTTCTTCAGCGTGGGAGTGTTTTTATAAAGGAGAAGAGCCGCGATTTGCGGCTCTTCTCTCGTTTAGGCCTTTTATTTGAATCCTGCTCTGGCGGCATGGTTCTACCCCTCTATTGCATTCTTTCCTTGGTTCCAGTTCAATACCTTCTTGGGATTTTAAATGCCGAGGAGAAGGATCATGCGCAGCTTTGCCAGCGATAACAATTCGGGAATCCATCCCGCTATTCTCAATGCCATTGCCGAGGCCAACCAGAATCATACCCTTTCGTACGGGGGTGATCCCTATACCCAAGAAGCGATTTGCCTGTTGAAACATCACTTTGGGGAATACATCGACGCCTATTTTGTGTATGGAGGCACGGGTGCCAATGTGCTGGGATTGCAGCAGGTACTCAAACCCTACCAGGCGGTGCTTTGTGCGCAAAGCGCACATATCCACAACGACGAATGTGGCGCGCCCGAACGGATGACGGGTTGTAAACTCCTCCCCATCCCCAGCCCCCACGGTAAACTGACGATCGATGCGATCAAACCCTGCTTG
>JAVFAP010000202.1:0-7189 GCA_034002445.1 bacterium
GCCTGTAATACCGCTCTATTTGAACAAGGTTCCGATTTTCAGGGCAACATGCCGCGAATTCTGTATTATCTGGTTGAAAACCATGAAAACGGGGCGGGGCTTCCTGCTTTTTTCCCCCAATTGGCTCGGGATTTATTCCCTTTTATCGAGCAGATGATCCTCATTGGCCCCTCTGACCTGGATGCGGCGGCGATTCAAGCGGCCCTGCCAGATCTGCCCTGTGACCAACTCTCCATTTCCCAAGCGGAAGAGGGCTTTTTCGCTACTCCTTCGGATGCATCCGCTCTCCAAGCCTGGCTCAACGCGGTGGTCGTTGTTGCCGAGAATGGGGATGTCTTGCCAATCGATCCCCGTTCTGCTCCCCGCAAGGTGATGGGGAATCTGCACCGGTCCCGTTTCGCCGATATCTGGTACGGCCGTATGTATGCCATCCTGCGCCAATCCGCCAAGGATGGCTTGCCGTGGCAGGGTTTTTCATGTTATAACCCGACACAGGTTCGATCCGCCATTCCCCATGCCAGAGAAATGATGGACACGTTGGATTATATGGATCGCATCCACGCGTTCGAGACTTCTCTGGCTGTGGAGCAAAGAGATAAATTACGCCTGGCTCGCGAAAAAGAAGCAACTTTGGACGCGAAACTCATAGAAGCGGAAGAGTGGGAGAAGAGAATTCAACCATCATTCTTGCCGATGACATACCCAGATGAAGGGATTGAACCCATTTCGAATATCGAACCACTTTCCAAGGTGGATTCCATCCGCCAATTGTATGGTGGCCGGGCAGATCAGTTTGGATTGCTGGCCTCGGTCTATCCCTTCGATGATGTGGATCGCGATTGGAATCAGGTTTTGCAGGGCGCCGGGGATGCGTTTTACGGGAACATGCCGGTCCGGATCGAACTTTCCGTGATCTACGGATGCAATATCCGCTGCTTCATGTGCGATCTCAGCCATCAATCGGATGAGCGGCAGAAAGAGATGCTGCGGCAACGGCTGGATTTAGATACGTTTAAGAATTTGGCGGCGGATTTGTTCCATTATGCGGATAACATGATCATCGGCGTCGCTGGCGAGCCTTCTCTCCATCCCGATTTCCCTGAGTTTCTCCGCATCGCTTCCGAGGCGGGTTTGCACATGCAATTGATGTCCAACGGAACGACCTTGGGTAATGACAAAATCGCCCAGGCGATTGTGAATTATATTGACGAAATCGTCATCTCCATGGATGGATGCACCAAGGACACGTTCGAAAAAATCCGTACCGGGGCCAAGTGGGACCGGGTGTTGGAGGGGATTCGCAACCTGAACCGTTTACGCGAAACTTCACCACGATCACAATTGAAAATCTCCGTCAACTACGCCCTGATGCGCGATAACATCGACGAATTTCCTCAAATGTTCGCCTTTGCCAAGGAAATGGGAATCTACAAGGTCATGGGGGAGCATCTGATTGTGACTTCGCCTGAATTTGAAGACAAGTCTCTCTTCCATCATAAAGAACTGGCTGACCAGCGTTTGAAAGAGGCTTACCAAAATGCCCAGTCGTATGGGATCGAGATTGTCATTCCCCAACTCTTCAATACCGACCATCGCGGCGATGATTCCGCGGATGCTGTCCCCGCGTGTTTGCCACCTCGGACGATCCAGCCAGATGTGCCCTTCTGCCGCTTGTTGACCTATTCCACCGTCATTACCCCCATCGGCTACGTGCATCCCTGCTGCCATCCCGATGCCCACCGTATGTTGGATATGGGACATCTCCACGATTTGTCGTTTAAACAAATCTGGTATGGACGTGCGTATCAACGCCTGCGGGAAGGCCATGATGGGGTGATCCCTGCACCCTGCGACAACTGCTCCATGACCTACAGCACCGATGGATCCGCCCCGGTAACCCAGGCCAAAACCAATACCATCCGCCTGGATGAGCGGGAGGATTTTTCTCCCTACCCCATGGCGTTCATCCCCCGCCGCTTGCGGATCATGGACCTGCTGTACAGGCAAAACAGAGAATTAGACAACCATCTTCAAAATTTGACAAATATCGAAGAACAAATCAATGCCATTCTACGAACTGAACACCGAATGGAAAGGAGATAGGGGGATGAAGCAAAACAGGTTTCGTTTCTGCCTCCTCCTGAGTGTATTTATGCTGGGAAATGGGAATGGGGCCGGGGCGCAAATTCCCATCCCTTCCTCCTTCCCGCCTACGGGAAAAATCGGAGATGCGGAATTGAACGAAATCTCGGGTGTGGTGGCCGCGCAGGGGGCGGGGTACTGGTGCCACAATGACGGCGGGAACGCGCCTGTACTTTATCGCGTCGTGGATGACGGCGCGGTTGTCCAGCGGGTGCGTCTAAGCCCGCCCACCATGGATGATTGGGAAGCCCTCACCACGGACGGGAAGGGAACCCTGTACCTTGCGGATGTAGGAGACAATGAAACCAGACGGGGGCAATACGCGATTCACGTCGTGACAGAGCCAGAGACGGAAGCGCAGGAAATGTCAAACATCCAAACCTATCCCTTTGTCTACCCCCAAGGGGCCTCCTATGACTGCGAGGCGTTGTTTTGGCTGCAAGGCCGTCTGTACTTGATCCAAAAAGACTACTCCGGCGAAAACGCTGCCGTGTTTTGTCTGGACCCGTTGGAGGAAAACTCCATCACCGAAGCCCGCTATGTCGGCGAACTGGATGTTCAGCAGGCAAACCGCTTGGGGCGCATTGTCACCGATGCCGCCTACTCGGCCAATCGCGGCGAACTGGCGGTGCTGACCTACTTTGGCATTCTTCTCTTTGCCGTGCGCGATGAGGCCGATCTGCTGCACCCCCCCATCCACATCGTCTCCGCCTACTTTGGCCAAAGCGAGGCTATTTGCTATGCGGGAGACCATCTCGTAATCCTCAACGAAACCGGAGATATGTGGAATTATCCCATCTCGACCTACGCTCCCAATCCCTCCATCACCGATTGGATGCAGTATTGAAAGTCTATGGATTGAAATGAGAGAATTTCAACACCTCAGACTCTCTTCGACTTCAATCATCGCGATTTTTGATAAAAAATAGATTCATCCATTTGGATCGGTTGCCTCTATCCGTGGTTAGCGATATTTTCAACAGAAAGGTTCGTTCATCACGAGGAGAGATAAGTCATGTTTCGCTATGGGCCCGGTTCTATCATCCTTTTGCTTTTATTCACTACATCGGTTGCTGCATCACCCTACCGCGTTGCAGTCTTTGCGGATCCCGCGTTTCCAGTGGCTCCTTCCCACACCCCAGTGGCGGCCGTGATGGATGTATTGTCTCAGGCGGGCATGGAAGGAGTTCCTCTCACCGCGGATCAAATCATGGATCCCACCCAGTTCAACGCGGATCGCTTCGATTTGATGATCACTGCAAACGGGCCGGCGTATCCAATGGATGGAAATGATGCCTTGTTGGCCTTCCTCCGGCGTGGAGGGGATTTGTTGTGTGCGGGAGGGTATGCGTTCGATGATCCACTCGTGCGTCGTGACGGCCAGTGGATTTCTGCTCGGATGTTATGGGAAGAGGAAAAGACCCGTGCGCGAGACCCAAACATAGCCGGTATCCCCAATGGGGGATTTGAACAAGGGGGCGCTGGGTGGAGTACAGTCAATCCCGATCGCTGTCGTATTGTGAACGATACAATGGTTTCTGGCACCGCCGCAGCGTATGTATCCTGTAGTGCAACTGAAAGCGGCGCCCGCTGGGAAGGGGAATTACCTGTAAAGCCTGGCGGTTTTTATGCCATCGGCGCGCATGCCAAAACACAAGACCTCAGCGGCGACGGCTATGGCTATTTAGCCGTGTATCAATACGATGCCCAGGGTCAACTCTTACGTTTTATTGACTTTGCCCAATTCTGGAAATCGCTGGATTGGAAACGGTATGAACAATGCATCGAAATTCATCCCCGCGCCACGAAAGTGATGTTTTATGGGGGGCTGTATTTGGCATCAGGGTCTCTCTGGTTTGATGATGTGACCTGCGGCGAACTCCATCCCCAAAGCGCCATCAATGCGCACTTCGGGAAGGCGGAAGATGGCCTCGTGAATACCCCCGATCAGTTGCCCCTCTTTAGCCCCGATCAACGGTTCCAGGGCCACTCTCTATTTTTCTCCCCCGATGCGCCTTTTGAAATGGACTGGAATTCATCGGAGCCTGTGGCTGGGTTCGAAGCCACCGCGCAGTTGCGCCAAGATGCGCGTTGGCTTCCTCTCATCAATGCGCAGGATGAATGGGGCCAGTTCTCAGGCGCGGCGGGCGCTTTCGTCGCACATTACAAGGGCCCCTATGCGGGCTCGTGTTGGGCTCTTTTGGGCGTGGAAAACCGGGATATTTTCGCTGGCGAAGCGGGAAAGCAGTTGCTGCGCGCGGTGCTCCGACAGTTGCGGCGCGGTGTGTTCGCCTTACCTCTAGAAACCGACTATGCGTATTATAACCAGAACGAAGAAATCCATCTGCGATACCCAATACAGAATACCAGTCATGAAGCACAGTCCCTCCAACTGGAATTGCGTTTCGAATCTCCAGGGGATCCTGGTGAGCCCATCGCCAGCATTACGCGGTCGATTGTCATCCCGGCGTTATCAACTCAGACCGAAGAATTTTCATGGTCTATACCACGGAATGCGCCCGACTTTATCAAAGTAACGGGGATTATCCGGGTCGAAAATGAAAAGATTGACCAGGTGCATACCGGGTTTTGTGTTGCCAATCAGGCGGTTATCGCCAACGGACCCCGCCTGCGCTATTCAGATAATGCCTACCATGTATCCCATGCGGATGGGACCACCCAGCAGGTTTCTCTCTGGGGAACGGATACCTATGGGAATTATTTCTTCTCTCCCTCTTATTCCCCCTGGGATTGGTTTCAAGAATTGCAGATGATGCAGGATGGCGGATTACACCTTTTCGAAAATTTACAATGGAATCCACAACAGCGTCCATTTCAGGAAAAACACTGGCGGCAATTGGATGGATTGATCCAACTCAGTCAACGCTTTGACCTGGCGTACATGGCGGGGCTTTTTATTGGCCAGAATGTAGTTACAGATGATGAAGAATTACAAGCCCAAGCCGAATTCTGCCGCCAATTCGCCGCACGTTACAAACACGTTCCCGGTTTGATATATTACTTGAATGGTGATTTTCAATTGCGGCTCAAGGATACCCCCGATATTCGCCGCCGATGGAACGAATTTCTGCAGAACCGGTATTCCTCCATCGATAAACTACGTAAATCATGGAATGCGGATGTGCCGGATTTCGGGGAAATTCCCGTGGCCGAAGCGCCAGTCCAAAGTGGATACAATAGAAGGACGGGTGACATGACGGCCTTCAAGATCCAACTTATGCAGCGTTGGATCGAAGCGCTCTGCCAGGCAATCCGCACGGAAGATACGCAGCATCCCATCACCAGCGAATATTATCAAAAACCGTTCTCTGGCATGGATCTTCGTTTGACCCTGGGATCCATGGACTCCGCCAATTTTGGCTACTTCGATCGCCCCCAGTGGGATATCGCCCGCCTGATGGCTGTCATCAAGTGGAACGACATGCGCCGCTATGGAAAAACGATCAATATGGGGGAATTTGGCGTGAAAACCCACGAAGCGTGGTCGGTGGAGCGCGGCGGCAGCCACTACCACATTCAGCGTACCGAACGCGAACAGCAAGAATTATTCTGGTGGGTGGCCCATGTGGCGTGGGGCATGGGTGTCACCAAAATCCAGAACTGGTGCTGGAGCGACGATGCCGACCGTGTTTTCCCCTGGGGTGTGGTATGGAACAATCCCTTGCGCGCCAAACCGGTCATGAAATTATACCGCAATCTGCGGTTGCTCACCGACCAAATGCCTGTCGAATATCATGCTTCCTCTACGATCTTTGTCATGCCTGATCATTGGCGTCTAGGTGTGCCGGAAAATTTGAGTTATCCAGCGCTCCTCAATGCCTTGGAGTGCCTCTTGGCCGCCCAACCCGATTTCGATACCGTCAGCGAATCCAATTTGGATTTCCTCGATACCGAGACGCCGCAATGGATTATCGCTCCCCTGGCCTATGCCTATTCGGATGAGGCTCTTCACCAATTGCAGAAAGCCGTGCAGCGGGGCGCGCACCTCTATCTCTCCGGCGATATCAGCCTGCGCCCTGATGGCGAGCGGGACCCATCTCGTCTGCAATGGCTTTGCGGAGTGCGAGGACAAGGCGATGTGCAAGATCCCTCCGCTTTTCCTGTGGCGGATGTAGTTTCTTCTGGGGCCGAGGTAATGCACAATCCGGCCGGGATACCTCTGTTTCAACATACGGTGGGGCAGGGGCGTGTCATCTATTCCCCTCACCCCTGGGAGTTCCTACCGAATACGGATATTTTTGTAGAAAATCCCGAAACCACCCGCAGCCAAAAGACCAATCTCTATCTGGCCCTGTTCCCAGAGTCCTCTGTCACCGCGACGGCGGGGGTTTGGAGGAGTACCGAAACAAAAACGGGCGACAATACTTGGGTCGCCATTTACCCCCGCAAAGCAATCCCCGAGACTGCGCAAGTCACCGTGCGGTCATCACGGGCGATATGCCAATTTACCGTCCATGAGTCAATCCCTTGCGGCGTTCTCTTGAATCCACAAGGAAACCCCATCGCCGCCACCGGGTCCGGAAATCTGGTCATCGAGGGGGAAACGATTGTGGCGTGTGATCGCCCCTGGATGATACTGAGTTTGGATGGAAAAGCAATCCAGCAAAGCCAACGCTTGGTTTTGTGGAGTATGGATCAAACCCAAATTCAATGGAAAAGCGAAACCCAAGACCTTCTCGTGGAAATGGCGGATTGGAAAGACGGCCAGCCCAATACAATCACAGCAATCCCCCTGACTCGAACAAGCCAGATGAACCAAGTGACCGTGTCTCCCCATGAACTCTATTATGTAAAAGGGTTCATCCGGTAAGTGAGTACGTAGGATACAAAAAGGTGGACAATCCTGTATATTCTGAAAGAAGAAATTAGCGAATCTCATTCAGAAGGGAAACAGGATGCGAGATATTGTCAATTGTTGTGGATGAGAAAATGAGCCTATCCACGAAATTTTCTTATTAAGCCGCTTTGCTTGCTTTGAATTCTCTCTCTCCGTCTGGAAAAAGGATGCCTTCCAAGACCAAGGGCA
>JAVFAP010000203.1:0-7144 GCA_034002445.1 bacterium
CAAAGCTTCTTTGCCGATACCACCAGCACCAATGAAGCACTCATCCACCAAGTCGGTTCCTTCAATAAAGCCAATCAAATCCAAACGGGATTGAATGATGGCAAAATTGATCAGTGGAATTTGCATGATAATAACCCTATTCAAAATAAATTTCCCACAAAGTTATTATATAATGCTTGGTATCTAGTGAATAATTACTTGCACGATGCTAACTATTCGACAGTTTATATGTATCCAAATTATGACTTATTTGGTATATCACTAGAGATAAACATATTAGGTCATACAATTGATCTTTCTCAATATTCTTTCTATGCCCATGATGCCGCTTCGGTGTATCAGTATTTAGAAGCCATCTATGGCCTAAGTTCCGGCTTTTCCTCTTATTTGAATGGTTTCAGCAATGCATACGGATTGTATGCTTTTCAAAGTGGACAATCGAATGAGGTAAATCAAACGCAAAATGGGTTCAAGAACCATGCTACCTCGTTGCAATATGGTAATATGAATGATGTAAGACAGACACAAGATGGCATCGCCAACTTTTCGATCGCTAAGCAATCTGGGGCACAGAATAAATCAACGCTGAATCAAACATCCATCACACTCGGAAGCACGAATTTCCAGTTGCCTACCAATTTTGCCTACCAGGATCAAAAAAGCCCTGATACCAGTGCCGTGGGGAATGAAGCCCATATCACCCAGGAAGGGATGTACAACCGGGGCGTGCAGATCCAGTGGGGCGAATCGAACTATGCCGATCTGGATCAGCTCAGCTCACTCAACACCACCGCCACCCAGGTCCAGTTAAACAACGATGGTTTCAGCTCCATAGTGCAAAACGGCACGATGAATAGCGAGGCCTTTGTTTTCCAGGCGGAAGGTTCTTTTGATGCTACTACTGTGGCGGGGATGAACCTGCCTTTATATCAACTACCGAATTAAATAGAGTGGAAAGGGAAGCCGGGCGGTTTCCCTTTCAACCCCCCTGTTTTGGAGAAATCTCATGTTCAATTATCGCTTGCTTCTCATTCTCCTGTTCAGCATGGCGCCCTGTGCGCTGGCCCAGGATAACCAGGCTACCCTAGACCAACATGGGGAAGGGAATGCCGCCACGGTTATACAGGGAGGTTCATCCAACCAATCCAAGGTGACCCAGTATGGGGACCGTCAAACCGCCGTGACCCGGCAAAATGGTGTGGGATTGGGCGCGACAATCCATCAAACCGGCAAAAACAACATGGGGATCCAGGACCAGAGTGGCTTGAATAGCGTGGTCTATATTCAGCAGACCAACCAAGCCTTCACCCAGAATCATAACTTTGCCCGCCAAGAACAGCAGGATGCCCATTATTCGAAAGCGGAAGGGTATCAGGTTTTGACCGAATCCCTGCCTCAATCTATTGAGAATAGTGATCCAAACGAACCCGATTCGGATTCGTCATCCCCCTACGAACGCCACAGGGATCGGTTCGCTGCGAAGGGCGCATCCGCGAACGCCGGGCAGATCCTGATCCAAAAGCAAGAGGGGGATTTCAACCGCGCGTATGCGTACCAGGAAGGCAACCGCAATATTGCCGAGATTCATCAAAAAGGGGAAGGGAATAACACCAGCCACACCAACCTAGGAATCACCTATCAAATTGGTTATGATAACTATGCTTATCTCCTGGAAGAGGGTCAGGGGATTAAGGCGGGGATCTATCAGCAGGGCAACTCCAACGAAGCATACCTTCTGGTTAATAAAAGTACCTATAACTATACGATCAGTTATGACGAGTACAACACCGCTGATTATGTCACCGACACGCTAACACCGCTGACCTATCAGATTTATCAGATTGGCAATGATCACCAACTGACCATCACAGAAAATTCTGTTACCCCTCGTGTCCAGAGTGTGCGCGTCACCCAGGGGAACATTATGGAGGCAGGCCCGTTCCTAACCCAATTTCAAGCCCAATTCCAACCTTGAGGGATAATAATAACAAGAGAACAATTTTGCACACAGTGCGATAATTGCTTACTTTCCCTCACTCGTTGGGGGACTTTTTTTGAAAGATTTCGCTCTGCCGAGCATACATATAGAGACTGGCTCGCCAAGGGAAATGACATCAAACCATCATTTCTTGCTTAAGCGGCTTTGACGACAGCCGCTTAATGGGCGGCTCCCTTCACGATCCTCCAGTGAGGGGAGCCGTATATTTTTTTTGATTCTGTTGTCAGGCGAGGGTACCGAAGGCGGGGGGGAGGCTGGGATTCCCCCCACCTTTGGTGTAAAATTTTCGTTAAGAGAATCAGGTATTGTCCGATACTAATTTGGGGCCGGCGTCATGGGGCGAGGTGGCCTTCCTTTGATGAGTTTTGATCTGACCCACAGGGCACCCCGGGACGAGGACGAATTTGTGGATAGGAAGAGGGATGGGACCATGTCCGAGAAATCTAAAATGGGCACGTGTATCATCTGCGGCCAACCCTCGATGACCGTGGTGTGCATGCACTGTTTTTTTAATTATGATCATCGCACCTACAACAGGCGCGAATTAGAGAAAACACGGAAAGAGCCAGAGAATGATCCCTCTTTCTATTCGGTTCAAAGCGAACCGCTATGGCCCCCGCAGAGCAAGCCCGGTACCGTGAACCAGCATACTCCGGACCCGCTTCCCAATCATCCCAGGCCCGAAATCCCCGCTGCCCGCTGGAGTGAAGCCCCCTTTCTTCCCGAGGAAGATGATTTTGCGGAATCAGGAATTAACAGTTGGCAAGAACTGGCCGAAATGGAGGCGGCGGAACGATCCCCAGCCAATCGCTTCGCTCCCACGGATGAGAATCCTTGGCGGAGTGAATTTGAAGAGGATGACGATGAGATGAATGATGATGCGGGCTTGTGGGATGAAGGCGAGGAAGACGATCCTCCGTTGCTTTTCGAGAGCCAGCCTCAAGCCGAAGCCGATCTGGATGCCGAAGACGACCCCATCGACACTCCGCCCGCCCGCCGGACCGGCTACTTTATGACCGAGCCCTTCTATCCCCCAGAGCCTTCGGACCGAGACCGGCGTGGAGGCGATGATGACCGACCGTCCTATTGGTCCAGCTGGTTTTCTCGTCTGCCCCGGTTTCATTGAAGCCGATTGCCAGTTTGCCTGCTCCAGGCGCCCGAGTTATAAAAATCGACACAAAAAAATCCCAGCCATGGATCGAATGGCTGGGATTTTTGTCGATCGGATGGCTTCAGACCGATAAATTGGGATCGTCTTCATAAGCCGATCCGAGATGGCACAAGGTATTCAACACTTCGGCAAATAAATCATAGAGGGCGTTGAGCTGGTCGATCTGGGTAATCTCTCCCTCGATCAGGCACAGCAATTCATCCACGCCTTCGGGGAAGGTTTCGCTGAAATACCCGTCGTCGTTTTTCACTTCCATATAGAGGTCTGGATGGGGCTTGATCTTTTCCCGCAGCGTCTCGCTCGAAAACAGGCGCTTCGCTTTCTCTTCGTCTGAGGCTTGGATGATGTAATACTCATCAAAATCGGGAGTCCCGATAACGATATCCTGCATCCCCAGAATTTTCTTGATATCTTCCAACAAAGTCTCTTTGTAAATACAAAAGCGAAACCCATCCTTGTTGACATAGGGCGCACGCAGACGCGTGAAAATATGGTGGTTGTGTTGGGTATCGATCCGATAGGTATCCAGCGTAACGGTCCAATGATCGGCTTTCGCGGTTACCTTTCCACCCTTCCATGTGGTTCCCTCTTGAAATTCCCCTGAAATCTGTTCGCTGAATTGTTTCCAAACTTCATCCTTGCTGGCACCGAATGTCGATTGAAGAAAGGCCATGGTTTACCTCGTTGTTGTCTCGGATTGGCGATACGGTTAGTGAATCTCTGGGTTTTATTATGCTGTGAACCTAGGGGAATGTAAATAGTGAATCCCACAGAAATGCTCAGAATTCCAAGGATTGGCCCGAATCCGCTTGACAAACTGGGGGCAGCTTTTGGATAATCAGCGGAACGATACGAATCTGATAGGAGTTTTTTATGAAACGTCAAAATCAATCGATATTCTTCCTCCTCTCTGTCTTGGTGTTGGCCCTTTTTGGGGCGCCGATGCTATGGGCGGCGGAGCCCGTCAAATGCCTGCTGATCGGCAAGGAACCCCACGGCGAACCGGGTGTGCTGAATGAAACCCTGGCGGATATCGCGGCCAATTACCCCTCGGTCGTCATTACCGCGGTAGAGAAGGATAACCTCGAAGCCCTCCGATATGAGAATCTGAAAAATTACGATGTGCTCATGCTGGAGCAGGTCAGTGTGGAAAACGGCAATCCCCCCGATTTTGTCAAAGAAAGCCTGGTTCAGTTCCTGCAGAACGGCGGTGGGCTCTTTGTCAGCCACTTTGTGGTTGCCAACATGCAGAACTGGCGCGATTCCATCCATCTACTCGGCTCGATGTGGGTGAATGGCAAGTCCACCCACAAACCCAAGTATGAGTTCCAGGTCGATATGGTGGACGAAACCCACCCCATCGTGCAAGGCATCAAGCCGTTCAAGACCAATGATGAACTCTATTACAACCTGTTGATGCGGCCGGATATGCACGTGATCATGAGTGCGGACGAAGAACTCTTCGGGCAAAAAATTGCCTATCCCATGCTCATGACCTATTACATGTACAACGCCCGCTGCGTCTATTTCGCTCTGGGGCACGATCCTGAAGCATGCAGCCCGAAGGAATTCCGGCAGATCATCGTTCAGTCCATTGAATGGGCAGCCTGCCGCCGCTGATTCTTCGTTACGCTCTTTGCGAAATCACCTCCAAACCCGGGGAACGAAGCCCCGGGTTTTCTTTTGGCGCGCTTTTCTGCGGAAATTTTTTCCATCAGGGAGAGCGGATTGAACTTCGGGCATGGCTTTTCTGCCTTGGTGGTACAGAAAGGCCGTCACCTGGAATTGCCAATGCGTGATTCCTTTTGCTTGCAGGCGGGAAGCAGGCTATACTGGAAGGAATTTTGAATGAGAAAAGGACCAGCCTGATGCCATACGATTTTTTTCACCGTCCCCGCCGCCTGCGCATGAACAGCCGCATCCGCGATATGGTGCGCGAAACCCATATCCGCTTGGATGACCTAATCTACCCCCTCTTTGTTTCTCATGAGCGCGGCTTGAAAAAAGAAATTGCCTCCATGCCGAACTGTTTCCAATGGGGGATCGACCGCATTGGGGAAGAATGCCAACGCATCCAGGATTTGGGCATCCCCGCGGTGATTCTTTTTGGTATCCCCGAACACAAGGACGCGGTGGGGACCGGGGCGTACGATCCCCATGGGATCATCCCGAGTGCGATCGAAGCGATCAAGAAAACTTGTTCATCCCTCGTGGTGATCACGGATGTGTGCCTCTGTGAGTACACATCTCACGGGCATTGTGGTGTACTGGATGGTGAGCGCATTCTCAATGACGAGACGGTGGAATTGCTGTGCCAGGAATCCATTGCCCACGCCCAGGCGGGCAGTGATATGATCGCGCCGTCGGATATGATGGATGGCCGGGTGGAAGCCATCCGCCAGGCGTTGGATGAAACGGGTTTTGTCTATACCCCCATCATGGCCTATTCGGTCAAGTATGCGTCTGGGTATTATGGTCCCTTCCGCGACGCGGCGGAATCGGCACCCGCGTTTGGGGACCGCCGCTCGCACCAAATGGATCCACCCAATGCACGGGAAGCGATGCGGCAAGCGGAAATCGATCTGGATGCCGGGGCGGATATCCTGATGGTCAAGCCCGGCTTAGCCTACTTGGATATACTTCATCGTTTGCGGGAACGCTGGGATGTCCCTTTGGCAGTGTACAATGTCAGTGGCGAGTATTCCATGGTCAAAGCGGCAGCCCGGAATGGGTGGATCGATGAAAAGCGGGTTGTCCTGGAAAACATGACCGCATTCAAGCGCGCGGGGGCGGATATGATCCTGACCTACCACGCCTTGGATGTGGCTCGGTGGCTGCGTGAACAAACCGCGCTCTGATGAAATACCGCATTCCAGACTCCACACAGTGGCCGTGCGATTGGATCAACCAAATTCACCAGGGCGACGCCTTGCACACCCTCCGGCAATTGCCGGGCGAATGCGTCGCCTTGGCGGTGACCAGTCCGCCCTATTGGAATGTGATCGATTATGGGATCGATCGCCAGATCGGTCACTCCAGTTATGAAGAGTACCTCCAGGATTTGCTGCAAGTCTGGAAGGAAACCTTCCGGGTATTGATCCCCAATGGCAAATTGGCGATTGTCACCCCCATCATGCCGATTCCCAAGAAGGTCATCAACAACCAGCATACGCGGCATCTCAAAAACATTTGCAATGATATCGAACGGACCATCTTGGATGCGATCGATGGATTTCACCGGTACAGTCTTTTTGTCTGGCAAAAACAAACCACCAAAAAGATGTTTGGCAGTTATCCCCATCCACCCAATATCTATGAAGATAACACAATCGAGTTTATCAATGTGTTGGTCAAGGACGGAAAACCGCCCCAAGTATCCAAGACTGTGAAGGAAGCCAACCATCTGACCCAGCAGCAATGGTGCAATCTCAGTATGCAGGTCTGGCCCATGATGCCGGCGGATATTCAGCGCAGCGGAGGACACCCCTGTCCCTTTCCGGTTTCGCTGCCGCAACGCTTGATGATGATGTATACATTTAAGCGGGTTCCAGAGGATGACTTTGGTGGCGATCTGGTCTTGGATATGTTCAACGGCACCGGCGCGACCTGCCTTGCGGCAGAGGTGCTGCAACGGAATTACCTAGGCATCGATTTAAACGCGGAGTATTGCGAACGGGCCCGACAGCGCCTGGGTGAGCCGTTGCCCGATGCCGAAGCGATCTTCTTGCCGAGTGTCAGAGTGAAGCAGGCCCGCACTTCGCTGGTTTTCGAGTAACTATATGGTTCTTGGGATCCTGAGATGGATCATTACGTTCTCCCAATTTATAATCGACTGAAAAACTTCAAGAGACCGCCTCATGTCCCATCCATCTGCGTCCCTGGAGGAAATCGGTACGATCCCCACCACACACATTGCTGTTCGGTCGAATGAATAGTAAAATGACCCGTTTGTGTGGATTGGAGAATGGATTGGC
>JAVFAP010000204.1:0-7143 GCA_034002445.1 bacterium
GGGAATCTCGCGGGAGATGGTCCAGACGGGATCCACGTTGGCGCCAAAGTCGTCTTCGAATACAATTTCATTATCGACGAGGACTTTAAAATTATCGTATTGAGCGACCAGGCCAGGCGCGGTGCTGCCGGTCAGGCCAGGGAATCCGGGCGAACGGGCGAGGTTACGGTCGGAGGCATCATCCCAGGTAATGGAGTAGGGATTCGAACCACCCTTTTCCACGATCGAACCGGTGAGGATATCGCCTTCGGCTTTGAGGGTCATGGTGTACCACGCACCGACTTGCCATGCGAATTCACCCGAGGTGCCCCAAGCGACGTTATCGTTCAGCATATCCACGCTGCCTCTGTCATTGTGGAAAAGCAGGTTGAGGCCGCGTTCGGTATCGTCGGGATTGATCCGCACCGCGATGCCGGAGCGGGCATGATCGGCGTCAAACCAGTTGAGCATGCGCACATCGCATTGGACGGTGTAATCGCCATCCCCAAATTCTTGGTCAACCCAAACATGGCGCGGATCTCCGCTGACGTCGGCGTTGCAGACCGCGTAGCCGTTTTCCAGGTACCAGGCGCCGTTGGTGCCGGTTACCCAGGGGGCTGCAAACGGGGTGCGTTCGGGTTCGACGTTGGGGCCAAAATCATCGGCAAAGGCGACCGATCCGTTGACCAGAACTTGGAAATTATCGTATTCCACCAAGCGGGCCGCGTTGTTGGGCGCCGCTAGGCCTGGGAAACCGGGAGCGCGCGCGCCGTTGCGTTCATCTTCCCATTCTTGGGTGATTCCCGACGAGGGGGCGGAACCCTTGGGGTAGACGGTCCCTGTCAACTTGTTTCCGTTGGCGGTCAGTTCCATGGTGTACCAGGTGTTGATGGTCCAGGCATAGTCGCCAGCGGGGCCCCAGGCAGTACCGTCATTGAGGAAATCCACACTGTTGGTATCGTTATGCAGCAAGAGGTTCAGGCCCCGTTGCAGATCATTGGGATTGATCCGCACACTGACACCGGCGCGGGACGCGTCTTCATCCACCCAGCCTAAAATGCGGACATCGCATTTGACGGTGTAGTTCGAGCCGAAATCCTGCTCAACCCAGACGTGGCGGGGGTCGCCGGTGGTGGTGGTGAGGCAGCGCAGAACGCCGTTTTCCACATACCAGCGGTCGAGATTGCCGACCACCCAGGGGGCTTTCAGATCCGCCGCGGGAAGAAACGACGGGAGACAGACGAAAACAAACAAAATAAGTACGAGGTTTCGCGTAACGCGATTCATTCTACAGACTCCTTTTTCTTTAGGTCTTAATGATGGGGGGGGCAAACCATTCGAATGACCGGTTTACCCAATCAATTTACTATATTTATCGTTTTTTTTGAGCCTCCTTTCTTGCCGCGGCGTTCGGGTGGGAAGCGCGGCGTTCTCGATGAACCCCATTCCAACTGCGCCGGTCTGGGGATTTATTCTGTTGTTGGAATCGGGCCCTCCGTGTGAGAAGTAAACCACATGTGGTAGAACGAGGTAAAGGTACCCTGTTGGATCTCTTCGCGGCAACGCCGCATGAAGGCCTGGAAGAAGGTCAGGTTATGGACGGTGGCCAGCCGGGACGCGAGAATTTCACCAGCCTGGAAGAGATGGCGCAGATAGGCGCGGGAATAATGGCGGCAGCAATAACAAGGGCAATTGGGATCGGGCGGACATACGTCCTCGCGGTAGCGGACCTGTTTGATGGAAATCCGGCCGTTCCAGGTGAGGAAATGCCCGTTGCGGGCCAGCCGAGTGGGGATGACGCAATCGAACATATCCACCCCCCGCAGGATGCCATCGAGAAAATCTTCGGGGGTGCCCACGCCCATCAGGTAGTGGGGTTTCTCCGGCGGCAGCAGTTCACAGACGGCCTTGCAGGTGTCCCAGGTCATGGCTTTGTCTTCCCCGATCATGAGTCCGCCGATGGCGTAACCGGGGAAATCGAGATCTATCAAATCACGGGCGCTCTTTTCGCGGAGTTCCCGAAACACACCGCCCTGGACGATGCCAAACAGCGCCTGGTCCTGGCGTTGGTGGGCGTTGCGACAGCGTTCGGCCCAGCGGGTTGTCATATCGACTGAATGGGCGGCGTATTCGAATGTCACCGGGTAGGGGGTGCATTCGTCGAAGCACATGATGATATCAGCGCCCAGGTTGTTTTCTAACTGCATGACGCTTTCGGGGGTAAAATGATGACGGCTGCCGTCGATGTGGGATTGAAAGGTCACACCTTCTTCGGTTATTTGGCGCAAGGGGGCCAGGCTATAGACCTGAAAACCCCCGCTATCCGTCAGGATGGGTCCATCCCAGTTCATGAACCGGTGCAGGCCCCCCATGCGGGCGACCAACTCTTGCCCTGGACGAAGATAGAGGTGGTATGCGTTGCCCAGAATGATTTCGGAATGGGTTTCCTTGATTTCTTCGGGGGTGAGCGCCTTGACCGTGGCGTTGGTGCCCACCGGCATGAAGGCCGGGGTTTCGAACGAACCGTGGGGTGTGGTAATCCGGCCACAGCGAGCGGCCCGGTCGGTATGAAAGATCTCGAACTGAATTGCCATGAATACCTTATTCTATTTCTCAACCCAAACAGGGATCATTCTAATCAGAGTAAAAGAACCCAAATGTGGTTTCCGGATTGATACGCGGTTTACGGCGAATCGATCTCAATGATCGAAACCTGTGGTTCTATTATATCATAAACCGATGAATTTTTGGGGGGAAGTGTGAAAGGAGGAAGAAAACGGAATTGAAATGGGAATCGAAAAAAAACAGGGATGGGTGAACCATCCCTGCTGGAGTTCTTATGATTGAAATTGAAAGGGCTCAGGGCGTGGCGCTGGGGATGAAATAGCCCGCTTCCCACGCTTGGTTCGCTTCCATGACCGGGGTTTTATCATTCAGCAGATTAAGGGCTTTCGGAGTGTCAATGTAATTTGGATTGGTCCGAAGGAGGAAGAGGGTGGAATCCGGGAAGGAAACCGGGGTGTTGTCCAACGGATTTGGTGTGGCCAAGGTTCCCGTATTTTTGGCGATTGTTTGGGTTTTTACGATCAAGAAGTGGATGAACGCTTCAGCCAGGCTAGGATTTTTGGATTCCAGGGGAATCCCCGCCGCGAGGGCATAACTGGGGAGTACGGTCTGCTCGGCCGTGGGAACCGCGCCAGCCAGGAGTTTGGCCTGGTCCTCGGCGGATAACTCAAGGTAAGTGGATAAGCGGGCGAAGGTCATCAATCCCGAAGGAGAGGCGATGAATTCAGATACGCTTTGCACCAAGGGCAGGGCTGTGAGTTCGGCATCTTGGGTCATGTAACTTTTCAACGCGCTGTTGGAACGCGCCAGACCTTTTTCGAACAACTCTTGATCGATGAAATTCAGTTCCGGCATGCCTTGCAGGGTGGTTTTTCTGTATCCAAACGCGAATTGCAGCGCGGCGATACTGTCCGCCAGGCTTTGATCGGTTTGAGGGTAGAAATAAATATGCGGGAGTGTGCTACCGCTATCCAGTAGCGCGTTACTGGCCAAGCGAACCGAAGACCAATCCGCGGGGATGGTGCTTTCGCCGAGGCTCTGCATGGCTTCCGCTTTGACCAGGCAAACGAGGGGGTCGAGGATCAGGGGCACGGCCCAATAGCCCGTGCTGGAGGTAAAAAGCGAAGCGAATGAGGGGGAGGGGGTGAAACCGATATCTGTGATGGGGTAGAACGAATGGGCTTGAGCCTCGAGCGCCTTTAGCGCCGTGGAGGGAAAGAGCAAGACATCGGTATCGGCCATGGCCGAGCCCGGATCGGCAAGGAACTGGTCCACGGTGGTGAAGGGGATTTTAACCTGAATGGACAAGTCTGGGTGGGCGTCCGCATATTCTTTCGTGAGAGCTGGGAGAGCCTCTTCCAGGGCAGGCCAATCCAGCGTAGCCAGGGTGATGGTGAACTGCTCCTTAGGTGCCTCCTTTTCGGCACAGGAGATCATGGCCAGGGCGATGAGCGCCACGAGGCCACACATACACAGGGATGGCCATGCCTTCCACAGAGATTGGGTAAACTGTTTCATCAATACAAACCTTTCTGTTCCCATGGTTCCTGGTCCGGCAATTCCGGACGAATGGAGGAATGGCGGATTTTTCCGCCATGCCAAGATGGGTTATAGTAAACCGTAAGAGCCCATTTGGAGTAAGGGCTTTGTCAAAAGAACGGTTTCTTCGCCGGGATGTTACGCTGTCTGTCTACATTAAGCCGTATTTTTTCCCTTTTTCACGGATGGTTTTGCGGCTGGCCCCCGAAAGTTGAGAGGCCTTGGAGATGTTACCGTTGGCCAGATCGAGCAGGGAGGAAAGATATTGTTTTTCGAAGGTTTCGACAGCTGTGTAAAATGGGGTGGAAAGGAGATTCTCGGGATCGTTGACCTGAAGCAGGCCTTCGTCATCGATGGTTTTGGTTAAAAAAATATCGCGTTTTTCGATTCGATTCCCTTGGGCCAGGCCCACCGCCCGATCGATGACGGTCCGCAGTTCGCGCACGTTGCCGGGCCAGGAATAACCGAGCAAACAGTCCATGGCTTCGGGAGTGAATACAGAAGGGATGGTGTCATAATAGTCCTGGTTGAGTTCCAGAAAAAACTGGGCCAGCAGGGGGATATCTTCCTTTCGTTCGCGCAGGGGAGGGATTTCGACGACAAAACCGCAGAGGCGGTAGTAGAGGTCCTCGCGGAATTTCTCTTTTTCGATGAGTTCTTCCAGGTCGGCGTTGGTAGCGGCGAGGATTCTTACATCGACGGGGATCATGGTGTTTTCGCCGAGTCGGCGGACTTTTTTTTCTTCGATCACCCGTAATAAGCGGGATTGCAGGTAAAGGGAGGAGTTGCCCACTTCATCCAGGAGCAATGTCCCGCCCTGGGCACTTTCGATCATGCCAATGCGGTCCGAATTGGAGCCAGTGAACGAGCCTTGTTTATGGCCGAAAAGTTCGCTTTCTAATAGAGTGTCGGAGAGCGCACCGCAATCGATGGGGACAAACCGCTTGTTGCGGTGTGGGCTGCATGTATGGATGGCTTGGGCCACCAGTTCCTTGCCGACGCCGCTTTCGCCTTGGATTAACACCGAGCAGTGCATGCGGGCGATTTTGGGAATCAACGTGAATATCTTTCGCATGCCTGGGGAGTTGCCGACGAGACCGTGAAAACTGTGCCGATTTTCGGCCCTCGGATGGCCGTTGCCCCGCTGGCACAGGCGTTGAATACTCACCAGCAGTTCCTGGGGCTCCACCGGTTTGATCAGATAGTTCAGCGCACCCAACTGCATGGCCTCGACGGCATTATGGATGGTGCCGTAGCCGGTGACGATCATGACCTCGGTTTCTGGTTGCCGCTCCTTGGCCTCGCGCAATAGCTGTACCCCATCCATCTGGGGCATGGAGAGATCGGTCAGGATCAATTCGTAGGTATTCTGATCCATCTTGCTCAAGGCTTCAAGGCCGCTATTGGCGGTATCCACCCTGTGTCCTTCCCCGGTGAGGAGGTCGTGCAATGTGGTGATCATGTCCGGCTCGTCGTCGACGATCAGGACATTCAATCCGGTAGGCATTTCATAGGGATTTCTTGTCGACATCTTTCTTCCCCCGCACGGGCAGCCATGTATGGGTCTAACTACGCGATATGATGGATCAAGAGGGTAATGGGGAGACCATGCCCAATTGAGGGAGTACTACACAGAACCGGCTTCCCTCGCCTTGTCTACTCCAGACCGTGATCTCGCCCCCTAAATCCCGAGCCAGGCTGCGGGCGATGGATAAACCCAAGCCTGTCCCCTGGCCGTTCTTTTTGGTTGTGAAGAAGGGGTCGAAGATTTTTTCCAAATCCTCCGTGGGTATCCCGCAGCCGGTATCCCTGACCTCGATCTGGATTCCCTGTTGGCAGGGGATGATGGTCAGGGTGAGCGTCCCGCCTTCATCCATGCTCTGGATCGCGTTCAAGATCAGGTTCAGCAGGCATTCTTGCAGCGCATGGCTATCCAATTGATAGGGAGGGAGAGAGGGATACTCTCGCTGCAGTTCGATATGACGCCATTCCAATTCCTTATAAAAGAGCAGGAGCAAGTTATCCACCAGCCGGGGAATCTCCACAATCTCTGCCTGTTCGGTCTCATGAGGAATTCGCGATAAATTCAGAAGATTATCGATATATTCCCGCGCCCGGCTGATACTGCGTGTAATGACTTCCAAATTGGAGTGGATGGTGGGTTCGGTGGAATCGATGGCGCGCCCGATGTTATATGCCGCCGTGCGGATCATCCCCAGGAGATTGCGCATTTCATGGGCGACGCTGGAAGAAAGTTGACCGATCGCCGCCATCTTTTCCATCTGGGAAAGATTGAAAGGCAGCGAATCGAATCGGGTTTCATTCTTGGGGTTCATTTCGGGATTCTGTTGTGCTCCAACTTTGATGACCATTCTTTTTGCAAACCATCTTCCTCGAATGTGGATTCAAACCGGCCTCCCCGCGATTGGCTTCCTCGATATAACGATCCCTCTTGTGGAACAAATGATACATATTTCTGGGAAAATGTTCCCAGTCGGAGGGATGGGTTATAGCATGGCATAAGCCCATGGTTCCTTTCAAGCTCCATTCCGCCGGTTTCGATAAGAAAATAGAAAAAGACGAGAATCATTAAAATGGGAGAGGTCAAGGCTGTCAATCCTGGGTTTTGGCTTGATGAGTGGAACAATCGAACCACCCGGCGAGCAGAATTTGTCTCTCTTTCTTAGAGAATAGCAGGGACGGAAAGGAGGATCTTGGGTTTTTTAAGAAATAAATTCTCCACGGATTCGTATGAAAGAAGGGAAGAAGAATCCGGGAATGGCCGGATTTCTCTCCGCCCCGTGTTTGTGATACAATGGTCCCTAGTGGAACCGTTTGGCGAATCGTAGGAATTTGAATCAAGGATAGGAGTCTACCGTAATGAAGAAATTTTGGATTTTTGGTATTTTAGGGGTTCTTGGCTTTTTCTTCCTGGTTTTTTTGGTTTTTGCGTTGTCCATGGTCCGCAATTACAACAGCCTCATCACGATGAGCGAGGAAGTCGATCAGGCCTGGGCCCAGGTGGAAAACCAATACCAGCGCCGCCTGGATCTGATCCCC
>JAVFAP010000205.1:0-7133 GCA_034002445.1 bacterium
GAATTTCAGGCGGCGATCGTGCGCCTGGTGGTGCTGGTCCCTGTGTTCGCCATGGCCATCGGGTTTTTTGTTCGGGAGCGCAACGGCAAGTATGCCACCATGGCTTATGCTTTCGCCATCGCGGTTTTTGTCAAAGTATTGTCGGTTCTCCACGATTACTTCCCCGAACTCTATTTTAAATACATCCTCATCCTGCTGGCTCTCGCGCTTGTAGGCTATATTTTATTCGCGCTGATCCGCATCATGGCGTCTCCCAAGAGGGAATGGTTGCTGCGGCAATACCGCGAAGCTTACGAAAAATTCCTTTGTCCGATCTGCGGATTCCCGATTCGCCGGGGCCCGCTGAAATATTTGTACTGGGATAAGGGCAGCATTCGCAAACTGGTCGTCCCCGCGGCCGATCCGGGATGGGTTGAATCACCATACACCTGCCCCTCGTGCGGCACCCGCCTATATGAGGAATGCTCTCAATGCCAACAGATCCGCTACACCTTACTGCCGGCCTGCGAGACCTGCGGGGACGAAAAAACTGGTGTGGAAACCATGGAAAAATAAACTACAAAACAAAATATGTGTAATCCAGGCATGGGGTAGGCTCAACGCGCGGTCATGAGGGGAGCCCACCCCTCGCCATGAGAACCACATCGATTCCCCCCAACTCAAATTGCCCACGACCCACTGCCCACCAGCTTTCCATTGACTTCATCTAAAACATCCGGTACTATCGATTTTGGATTAAGCGACACAATTTTTTGGAGGGCATCAAACCCGATGCTCTCCCATCATGGAGGCAATTGTATGAAGAAACCGATTTTGATCATGGTATTGCTGATGGGCTCTGGTTTACTGGCGTTGGCCCAGCCGGTTCACGTGAATTTGAGTTCGCACTTTGATACCGATGTCTTTCTCCAACCCGGTGGCGCGGCCTTGACCGAGCCCCTCGATGAAGATGGGCGGTACATGGACGCCGTCAGTCTTCCCAAATCCTACCAGGATGGGAAGGCAATTCTAGCCGAGGATGGACGCGCGTCTTTCCTGTTCGCCAACCTTCTCCAGTCCTCTCTGGATGGTGTCTCTCTCCACGGCCAGAAGGTGGATGTCACCGATGGAATGTATCAATCCATCGATCTCGCCTTTTTGACAGCCGATGGGATGGGATCCCCGTTTCCGGTGATGCAATTCAACTACACCGATGGTACCTCGGAAGCCAAGCGCTTCGGGCCAATTAGCGATTGGTTCCATAGTCCGACCGGTTCTGATAATGTGTTCTACCGCTACACCGATGATTCCGGGGTCACCAATCTGGTGGATTTCGCTCCCTTTAGTGAAGACGAAGCCTTTTATATTTTAGGCGAACGGGGAAATGGAAACAGTGGCGGGAACCGCTTCATCGATGGCACCGGTTACATCCTCTATGTGTTTGACGATATCGCGGGGATCACCCAGGCCACCTTGGGTGTCACTGTGGGGAATAACTTCGTCATCTCCATCGCGACCGAATTTTACGATCCCGAAACCTCCACAGAGGAAGGCTTCACGGTTCTGGCCAATTCAATGGATTTGCACGATGGATATGAACATCGCTCCCTTGGCAACTTGAAGCAATATACCTTCGACCTCGCTCCCTTCCTGGCGCAAGGAACGGGGGAACTCTACCTGCTGCTGACTGACGCAACGACCGGCAACGGTTGGGGGCCCTACATCACCCATATCAGTGTCTTCCAAGGCGAAGCCAAACAATTCGAGGAAACCCTGGAGCCATCGATCGACACCACCAACGCCACCGTCCATGCCATGTTCCAAACCGATGGGAGCGATGCGGAAAAGCCCTATCTGTACGATAACAGCGGCTCGGGCCCATCCAATCGCCGCCATCGCTTCGCGGATGCGGGCGGCTCCATCACCTACCGTCTGGATTTGCCGGATGGCGTGGATGAAGCCAACCTGACCATGGATTTGGCCAATAACTTTGTCGTTTCTCTCAGTGGCCCCACCGGTCAGGTTCGCTATGACCAGGTTTCGCCGGGCACGCCCGAAGAAAAGAATTACCTGGTGGATGACGGCGGCAGCATCCTCGGGAATGGCTACCGCTTTGCCGATGGAAACAGCTACATGATCTACCAGTTCGACCTGGACGATTCGATCACCCAGGCCTATGCCCAGATCAGCGTAGGCAACCAATTCATCATCGAAGTGGCGGGCGGTACCGGTGGAGATTTCGAAATTGAATATGACTGGGTTTTCGACTCGGGCCAGGAAACCACCGATAACAGCAATTTGGCTGTCTATCCAATCAATTTGGCGCCCTATTTACAGAACAACCCCAGCAAAATCATCCAGATCCGGCTTTCGGATGGGATTCCGACCAACGGCTGGGGGCCCTATTTCACAGGATGCAGCATCGTGAATAAACTCGAGACCGGCGAAAGCCAGTATGTCGAAGTTCTCAACGCGATGACCATGTTTGGCGTGGACGTTCACAACGAATGGAACAAACGCTATTACACGGTCAGCCTGAATTCGGTCTTGCAGAACAATCCCTCCAAGGAAGTCTTCGTCCGCTTGACCGATGGCAGCACCGGCGATGGCTGGGGCCCGGGCATCTTCTGGATGGCGGCGTACACCGGCACACTGGATATTCAAAGTGACCGGTACGTCTTCAGTAACTTGCTCACCACCCTGGGCGATCCCACCTACGGTGCGGGTTTCTTCCAGCGGAACTATGCACTGGATCCTACAAAGACGCTGAAAGATATCACTCTGCCCGAAAACGCTGAGGATGTCTTCTTACTGGCCGCCACCCTCAATCCTGCAGGAACGGCAGTTGCGGACTGGATGCTGCAGTAACAGCGCGGCAGGAACAACACGTAATAATGAATCATGCGGGGCCAGGCGGCTCCGCATGATTTTTTTACAGGATCGATTTGAAGTCCGTTGTGTCTTGGCTACTTTCTCAGGTGTTTCTTTTCTTGCTGAAAGGGCAAGGGGCTATCGCGCTTCATCTGGTCCTTGTGTATAATGAAGTAAATCCTGGAAGAGTGAATTCATGAAACACGCGTTTACCTTGATCGAATTACTGATTGTAGTCGCAATTATCGGGATTCTGGCCGCCATTGCGGTACCTAACTTTATGAATGCCCAGGTCCGCGCCAAAGTCACCCGGGTGGAAGCCGATCTCAAAACCTTGACGATCGCGCTGGAATCATACCGGATTTCTTTCAACAACTACCCGGTTGCCCATCTGATCGACCGCCAGATTGCCTCTGGCAACGCGATCAGCCGCTTTTCTGCCCTGACCACGCCGATCGCGTTCATCACTTTTTATCCCTCCGATCCTTTTGGTAAAAAGAAGGAAGGGACGGAATTCCATACCGCCACCTACGATTACTACGACTGGGAATCAGCGAAACTTGCGAGCAACTTCCCTATCTCCACTCGGGGTGCGTATTGGCGGATTGCCAGTGCGGGGCCGGATTTGATTCAAACCGTGGGCACCGCGCCGGATTATGATTCCAGCAACGGCCTCCGCAGCCCCGGCGATATTGTCCGCCTGGGCGCCCAGTGGAAACCCTTTGATAAGAAATTGTTACGGTAAACCATGGGGAAAATCGCGAAGGCGTTGTATAACCGATAAAAAAAGGCCATCGCGATGGCCTTTTTCGATTTCATCGGTTGGTTCAGTACGTCATTTCATAGTGGAGTGGGGTTTCCACTTTTTGTTGGGTTAACGTGGATAACTTCTGCGTGAGGAGATCCAGAAAACTCAGTTCAGGCGGGGTGCGTTCAATCACCGTTGGATCACCGGAAATCCCCACCAACTCCGCACAAAGCCGGATTGCGTCGTCAAGTGTCCCTAGTTCATCCACCAGCCCGATTTCTTTGGCCTGGCGACCTGTGTAGACTTTGCCTTCGGCGATGGTTTTTGTGAACTCCAGCAGTGTATCCTCATCAGGGGCGAAGATAAACTCGGTCTCCGATGCGTTCTCGATTTCGGATGCAGACTCCGGCTCGGTCTCTGATACATTCTCGATTCCGGACTCCGGATCAAACTCGGTCTCTTCGCTCGGTGTGGCATTGGATTCGATCTCCATCGTGGCCGCGGCGATCACCGCTTCCGCCGCGGTGGCATCCTGGATGGGACCCGAGTCCAAAAAATTTTGCCGATCCTGCTGGAATCCTTTGATGATCGACGTGACGTCTTCAGTAAAGGGGTAGGTTTCACTGGATTGGGTTGGGTCCCAGTCCATCAACAATTTGGCCAAAGCCTTTTTTCGTCCCTGGAAGACCACCTCGACAAATTGCATGTAACTATCGTCGATCACGCCTTGCATCATCGCCCGTTCTTCCGGGCTTAACTCTCGCTCCATGCTGCCGAAATCCTTGTATTTCCCCGCTTTGACGGTTTCATAGCCAATCCCAAGTTTCTCGAACAGGCCCTTGGTGTTGAGGAATTTACTATACACCCCGATGCTGCCTGTCAGCGTTCCCTGAGAAGAGACAATCCGGTCCGCGCTGCATGCGATGTAATACCCCCCCGATGCCGCCACCGAGGCGAACGAAGCCACCACCACCTTCCCATAATCTTCTTGGGTCTCTTTGATGCAATCGTATAAATCCTGCGAGGGGCCAATCGCTCCGCCAGGACTGTTGACGCGGAGAATGATGCCTTTGATGGTATGATCTTCTTGGTAGTCTTTGATCTCGTCAATGATGTCCTCTACGTCATAAATCACCCCTTCCACCCGAACCAGGGCAAGCCGCTTGCTCCGGAGAATATTGGGGGTACTGCCTTGCATCAAATAGGCGACCAGGCCCACAAAAAGGGCGACCAAGACAATCACGGCGATCACAAATGAAAAGAGAAGGGCAATACCAGTACTTTTTTTCATGGTTTCTATTGGCCTTAATAGTGAGGATTTCAGTTCTTTCCCCGCCGGTTTGTGTGCGAAGAAAAGATATTCGATATTTTATCCCTAACTGGCTATTTGTATATACAGCAAACCCTTTAAAATAGGAGAGATCTCAAAATCCAAAGTGGGAGCGCCGGCGTCTCTTTGCCAACTCTCCTTGGAGAGGGAACGCAGCAGAGGAGGAACTGAGGTAATGGATCATGTCGTATGAATATACGGTCCTTTTTTGTATGAGTTTTGGGGTATCGTATGCGGTTACACCCTGGCTGCGGCGTTTGGCCCTCTGTTTGGAAATCACCGATCGCCCGGATGCGCGGAAAGTTCACACGCACCCGGTTCCTTACCTGGGTGGCTTGGCTTTTCATGCCGCCTTGGTGGTTGTGTTTTTAACGGGAATACTGGGGTTCCCCTATCTCTTTGACGATTCCACCCTGATCTTCCGCTTTCTGGTGTTATTGGTTATCGCGGCGGGCTTTCAAATCTTGGGAATTTTGGATGATGCCCTGCATCTCCGCCCTAGCCATAAGTTGATTGTCGAGGCGGGATTGAGCTGGATTCTGGTGCAATGCGGATTCTCCATTTCCCAACTTACTAGCCCCTTCGGTGGCACCATACCTGTGGGGTGGATCGGAGATGTGCTTTCGGTTTTTTGGATTCTGACGATCGTCAACGCCATCAATTTCATCGATGGCCTGGATGGCTTGGCCGCGGGGGTTGTCTTTTTCGCGGCTTTGGCGAATTGGCTCATCGCGCTGCATCCTTGGCAGCATTTTATCTGTTTGATCTCGCTGGCGGTGATGGGAGCGACGCTCGGCTTTCTGCCCCATAACCTCTCCCGCAAGAAAATCTTTATGGGCGATGCCGGCAGTCTTTACCTGGGCGTTCTGCTGGCGGGCAGTTCCTTGGCCAGCAATGTCAAAGGGGCGACGGTCATGTCGTTGTCCCTGCCCTTGGTCATCTTGGGCATCCCCTTGCTGGATACCGTCCTGACTGTGATTCGCCGGGGCCGGGCGGGGACCCATCTCTTCCAGGCGGACCGCGAACATATCCATCACCGCTTGCTCCGCCTCGGATTTACCGATCGCCAGGCGGTTTGGTTTATCTATGGCTTGTGTTTTCTCCTAGCCATGGCGGCTGTCCTGGCCTCCCATTTGCCCAACCAATATGCGCTTCTGTTTCTATTCCTTTTTTTAGCGGCGTTGGTCTGGGGCGGTATCGTGTTCCGCGCCTTCGAACGCCGCCTGGTCCCTGGATTGGGTAAAAAAAACGGGGATGAACTATCCCCGTCCGTTTTGTCTAAACCGTGAACTCTTATCTCTGCAAGGGCCCCTCGGCGGAACGCATTAGTAAGCCGGTGGGGATTTTTGGGTAGAAATCAGTGGATTTCTGGGGCATCCTTTCTCCGGTCTGTGATATTTCAAACACGGTTTCGGTGGGGATACCCTTCATGATAAAGGCGACTTCATACCCCCCTTCCTGCACCATTGCGAGGGCTTCTTCCTCTCCCCGGATGTACCGGGTCTGTTGCAAACTCTCTGTATCCAACTGTAAACAGGTTTCGAATAAAAACCGATGCAGCAAGGTGACGTTGAGATGCCGGATCGCCGCCGGGACATGCGCCATTGCAGGGATTTCGGCCCCCGCTTTGGGGATAAGTAGCAAGGTGTGTTGCCCCGAGCAAATCAAAATCGCGTTCTCGTTCCCTGCCTGCTCCAAAACCTGGCGGGCTTGCTCGCCAGATATGCCCGATCGTCTGGTTATTTCGAAGTAAGGCCCTGCTTGCTGCTGAACTCTTTCAAGCCAGCCGGCCGGACATTGCTTTAAAACCCGGTGGGTTGGCAAGACCAAGAGGCCCGGGATGGCGATGGGGACTAGCAGGGCAAACACGTATCCCCATTGCTGGGTTTGAGGATTCTGCCCTGTCTCTTCCCGCATGAATTGGCAATAGTTTTTCGCGGTTTCATACCGGTGGTGACCATCGGCGATTACCAGGGTTCGGTTCCGCAAATAGTCCTGGGTCCGGTCTGCGTGATCGCCGTGGGGGATTGCGTAAAGGTTGTGCGTCTGGCCGTCATGGTCTGCAAATTGCAAAATCGGCTGGCTGGTGGGAGTGAGAATGGTTTGCCAATCGGATGCGGCGCCATCGGCAAGCAGAAAGATGGCAGAGAGATTGGTCTTGGTGGCTTTAAGCAGCCGAAGCCGGTCTGCTTTCGGACCCTCAAA
>JAVFAP010000206.1:0-7111 GCA_034002445.1 bacterium
CGTGTCCGGTTTGAATTCCCGCGCCTGCAAAGCGGGGATCGGGGTATCGCCGGCTCCCAAAATTATCCCATTCCAAAAAACGACGCTTATTCCGCGATTGACGAGAGACTGTGAGAAAAGCGGGCTAGAAAATGAGGCATGAGTAATGTCGTCTCGTGCCGCCTCTCCTTCGGATGGGGGGAAGAACCCAAGAACCGGCTGCTACCTTGACGAAGAATCCGCCGTAGGCCAAACTGGGAACACGTGGTGAGTTCGATGAGAATAAAGCGAGTGCAAGCATGACAAAGTATGAATGGATTAAAGAAATCCTGGCCGGTAACAAAGACGTCCCGATCGCACAGCATTGGATGTCGTTTTTTAACGGGGCCGTGGCGAAGAAACTCAGCCCCCCTGAGTGCCATTATCCTTCTATGTGGCTGTATGACGCCCCGGAAGACTATGATGTTTCGTCGATGGGCCCGGCAGCGCTGGATCAGCTGATTGCCTTCAATGCGCAGACTGGCCGCTGTTTCGCTTGTCTGGGCAAAGGGGCGAATGTCAGTTTTGGGCATGGCGGCCCGGGCGAGTTTTTTTGCCGCACCCTCCAGCGCGGGGAAAATGAAATTATCGCCGAGTACGAAACCGGCGTCCGCGCCAAGGTCCAGTTCCATCCCCATTTTTATCATGTGTACGATCATCCCATCAAAAACTTGGCGGATGTGGACAAACTGGTCTTGCCCGATCCCACCGATCCCGCCCGGTATGCGGGGTTTGCCCAGGATGTGGCATATCTGAAAGCCCAGGGTGAGTATGTTGTCGCCTCGCTCAATGGGTTCTTTTCGGGGCTACATTACTTTTTGATGGAATATACTGAAACCTTGATTAGCCTGCTGACCGATCCCCCCTTGATTGCGGCGATGGTGGAGCGTCTGGGGCAGTGGAACCTGGCGGCGGCCCGCAAGATGATGGAGGAGGGCGCTCATTGCATTACCCTCTGCGATGATTTGGGATCGAAAAACGCCATGTTGATGGCCCCTCATTTGTATCGCCAATTTTTCAAACCTTGGCACAAACAACTCTGCGAACTGGTCCATGAGATGGGCGGCGATGTCCATCTGCATAGCCACGGCGCCATCGGCCCGATCCTGGATGATTTGGTGGAGTGCGGCTTTGATTTCATCAATCCTTTCGATCCAGAGGAAAAGCATGAATTGGAAGCGGTTTTACAAAAATACGCGACGAAATTCGTCATTGTCGGCGGTTTTCCCACGACCTTTTGGGACTGGCCGGTGGAAAAGCAAAATGTGTTTATGAAACAAACCGCCGACCTGGGCCGCCGCTATGGCCGTTTGATCTTTATGGATTCAGGCGGGGTACCGGAAACCGTCTCACTTGAAGACTTTCAGCGGATTAACCAGGTGAGCCGGGAGGTCCGTGGTGTAAACGGGGTACCCGGTTGTGTTTAATCGTGAATCACTTCACCCCGAGAGGGGAAAAATTGGGAAAGGAATCCATCCATGAAGCGTTATCTTTTTTATCTCTTGGTCTTGATGAGTCCGATGCTAGGCTATGCCGAGCGACCGCAGATTTTGCCCAGTGACGTGGTGTTTATGTATTCCGCGGACGATCCAGCGCAGTACGAGGCATACCAGGGAACGATTGTGGGCTGGGGCGGCCGGGCACGCAGTCTGGAAGAATCGGGGGAAGGTGGTTTTGCCGCCCGGGTGAAAGCCGCCCATGACCGCGGGCTGAAATACTGCGGGAGTGTCGATTTTCTGGTCGATTTCAGCGGCTTTATCGATTTTGCCCCAGATACCTTCATGACCGCCGTGTGCCGGGATTTGGATGACAAGCCCCTGTTTGTGCCCTGGCTGTGGGATCATGTCCACAAGGGACACCACGCCTACTGGTTTTGTTTTAACAATCCCACCTATCAGGCCTATTTACGCGACCAGGCAAAGCGGGTTTGCGTGGCTCCGGTCGATGGGTTGCATATCGATGATTACGGCGGAACCTCCAACTGCTCGGATTACAACCGGGGCTGTTTCTGCGAGTACTGCATGAAAGGCTTTCGCAGTTACATCCAGGACAACTACTCCGCCGAGTGGATCCAACAAAAGGGGATTGCCGATATCAATCAATTCGATTACAAGGCGTTTTTGGTGGAAGAAGGGGTGCGTGCCAGCGAGTTCCGCACCGCCGACCGTCGGATTCCCTTGGCGCGGGAGTTTCAAGATTACCAGAATCAACAGATGAAACTGCGCATTCGCGAAATATATGAATTCGCGGAAGAAATGCGTGAGAAACCCCTTCTGCGTAGTGTGAATTCTTCCGCCTCGTCAGTCCGGACGCTATTGCCGTCCGCCATCATCGACTATTTTTGTGGCGAAATCGATCATGACGCCGCGGGGGACAAGGTCTCGTCCGCACCGGTCTTTGTCTATCGCCTGGTGGAGGCTGTGGGCGACCGCCAAACCGCGACTGCGTCGGGGCATGACTGGGCTTGGATCAAAGCGAACGAGAAACCCGGCTTGGTCCGGACCTGGATCGCGCAGGCCTACGCGTTTGGCAGTGTGTTCATGGTGCCCCATCGCCAATGGTGCTATACCCAGGAATTAGGAACCCACTGGTACCATGGCAAGGTGGAGGATTTCGCTTATCTCTACGGCTTTGTACGCGAAAAGGCGGCGTTGCTCGATGGGTACGCCCCCCTGGCGCAGACCGCGGTCTTGCTGACCGATGCGGATTTTGATGCCATGAAATCCGCGGCGCAAACCTTGGCGGCCCGCAATGTGCCCTTCGCTTTGCTGTATCAGGCGCAAGCCGAGGATTTGCCGCCTACCGCGCGGGATGTGTATGCCCAAATCCTCACCAGCCCCGCCGTGAGGGAAACACTCCAGGAAGAACAACTGGTCGCGTGGCAGGGATTTGACCAACTTCCTGATGCGATGAAGGAGCAGATCCAGGTGCAGGGAGCGGAAGATATCCTGGTTTCGATCCGCCAAAAAGCGGGGGATGATGCGGCACCGCTGGTATGTCATGTTCTCAACCAGAATTATGAAGTGGTGGCGGACGCGGTGATAGAAGTGACCTGTACCCTCTCCATCCAGGCGTCCCTGGTGAAGCGGGAGATCAAAACCGCCGCCATACATCAGCCCAATCAGGCGGTGGAGGTGGTGCCAATCCATGAAACTAATGGCTGTCTCTCGTTTGAAGCCAAAAACCTGGGGCTTTGGGCGATTGTTGAATTGAACTGAGTGCCAAGAGAGATTCAAATAGAAAAACCCGGGCAGCTGCCGCTGTCCGGGTTTTTTTGTGTAATGGAGAAATAATGAATGCGAAGGGTTTCATTTATGCCAGGTTTTGCAGGGCCTGCTTGACTTCTTCCACATGGCCCTCAACTTTTACCTTGGGGAAAATCTGCTTGATCAGCCCATCCTTGCCAATAATGAATGTGGTGCGGACGATGCCCATCACTTTTTTGCCATACATGTTTTTCTCTTTGATGACATCGTAGGCTTTGCACACTTCTTCGGTGGTATCGCTGAGAAGGATGAAGGGAAGGCCGAATTTCTGGATAAACTTGCCATGAGAGGCCAAGGTATCCCTGCTGACTCCCAGAATCACTGCGTCCAGCGATTCGAAGGCGGCGTGATGGTCCCGAAAATCGCAGGCTTCGGTTGTACATCCCGGGGTGTTGTCCTTGGGGTAGAAATACAGAACGACATTCTTTTTGCCGTGAAAATCACGGAGTGAAATCGTGGTGCCATCGCTGGCGGGGATACGGAAATCGGGGGCGGCTTGGCCTTCTTGGGGTGCGGGCATTCCAGACTCCTTCCATCATTTTAGATTCTATAGAAGGATGCTTGCTTCCAGTCAGGAAGGCAATGGCGCCGTGAATCGTGTTCTGGATTTATGCCGGGATGGCCGTCCGCTTTTACCCTTTTGATTTGGTGAATCCGTATAGTTTTACCAGATCGAACGAATCCAGGGGGATGCCCATTTTATCCAAATGCCCCTCGACCGGGACCGCTTTTTTGAGGGGGCTGTTGGCCTCGACAGAAAAGGCGCGGATATGGTTAGGTAAATTGTAGAGTTGGTTTTTCATCACGGGGGTATAGACGGGCACCACCTCCACCCCGATGGCCAGGTTTTTCAGGTCTTGCACTTGAACCAGCCGCATGCCCGCAAAATTAGCCACCGTGCCGATGGGGTAGGGAGCGATCCGGTAATTCAAGCAGCGGACCGCCAGTTTATCATATTGTTTGCCAACAGCCTGGTTGATCGACAGCAACCCTTCGATGGGATTCTTGGCGGTGCGGAAATACCGCTTGGAAACCAGGCCGCAATAGGAATCGATGACAGCCAGTAGATGCGCATGCGGGCTTTGATCGATGGGGCCGGATCCGTTGGGGTATCCGCTGCGGTCCATCCGTTCGTGATGCTGCAAGACAATTTTGGCAGTGATGAATTCTTTCTGCCGAAAGAGAGATTCTACAAATTCGGCGGAATGGACCGGGTGCTCGTGGATTTTCTTCCAATCCGCTTCTTCCAGTTTTTCTGCTTTCAGGATCCGCAGCGGGATTCTCATCATGCCGATATCGGCAAACAGCCCGGCGACCGCGACTTTGTGGATTTCGGAAAGCAGTTGCTTTGAACCTTTAAAAAAATCAAATCCCATCGCCACGCAGGCCAGTGCGACATTCTTGGCGTGTTCATAGAGGTAATCTTCTACCGAACCGATCGTGCGGAGATGCAGCACCGAGCGGGGATGGCGCTTGGGTGTGATTTCTCCCACAGGCTCTTCTAAAGCCACGAACCGCTGGAACTCCTTGAAGGCTTGGCCCAGGATTTCGTATGCCTCTTTCCGGATATCCAAGGGATTTTTGACCGAGCTATTCTTGAACGCCAAAAAGGTTTGATGCGCCAGCCGGAACAAGGCCAGTTCTGTCTCCTCTTCAAAGGTGTAGGGGGGTGGGGTTTCGTTTTCGAAGGGGAGTGGAAAGTCCAGGAATTGAATGTCGTTGCGTTGCAGAAGTTCCAGTGTTTTTTTTGTCAAGGGAACCCCTTTGCGGACCAAAAGCCGTTTGCTATCCGTGTTTTGGTAGATATCGGTTGGGCTGACCAGATCAGAAACACAGGCGTCGAGGGCGATGCGTACCAAGGTTTCAAACCTCTTCCATGGATTGAGATGGAGATGGGCGGAATTCCCACGGTTCACCCCGCACCCGCCGAGGACAGAATCGCATTTGGTTTACTGGATGCGATACTGCCGCGCGAGGCAAGCCTGTTGGGGTCTGGGAATGAACCCAGGGAAATTCTCTCCTTCTATAGCCTATCGGATAGAGAAGAAATGAAAAGATATCCTATATCCAAATTTTGCACTAATTACGAAAATTGTGAAAGGCTTTTGTCTGTTAAAGTGACTTTAGAGTTCATCCACCGCGCGGACTTCCAGGCGCTTGAAGACACTATACCCTGCAGCCAGGATCAAGTACGACACCCCTGCTGCATAAGGGATCCCCATCTGGAACATGGTTTGGTTCAACGCCTGGACCTGGGCTTGGATGCCTGGTTCCAGGACCGAGGCCGAGACCAGTTGAGAGGAGAGAACAATATACCGGTACCATTCCAACAGGCCCGCCATGGGATTCAAGAGGTAGAGATAGGGGCCCAGTGTGGTGTACTTACTGAGCATGGGGAATATATCGTACACATCATAAAGCACCGGCGAAAGGTAGAACCAGATGAACACCCCGAATTCCATGATCTGTGTGGTGTCGCGATAGAGCACGTTGGTTGCGGAGACGAGGAGCGCCAGGCCCAATAACAACGCGGTATGGGTCAGTAACAAGAAGGGGAGTTGCATCAAGGTCCATGTCGGAGACGCGCCAGTCCCCACGTAGACCACGGGGATCAGCACCGCCAAGGAAAACAGAAAATTGACCAGATTAGATACCACCACCGCGACCGGGAATACGGCCCGGGGGCAGTAAACCTTCTTCACCAGGTTGGCGTTCGTGAGGAGCGAGGAGGTCGCTTCGAGCAAGGCGGACGAAAAGAAAAACCAGGGCAGGTAGGTTACAAGTAGCAGAGTGGTGTAGGTCACCTGGTAGCGGGTACTCTCAAAATTGAGGAGAAACGAAAAAACCAAGGCCAGAACCCCGATCGTCAGCAGGGGGCGGAGCAGACTCCAAAAGAATCCCAGCACGGAGACCTTGTACCGGGCTTTTAAATCGCGGGCCGCCAGCTGGCGGATCAACTGGCGGTAATTCCACAATTCTTGGAATGAAAGAAATAGGGACGATTGCCGTGATGAGGCCGCGGCGGGATCGGTTCTGCGCATGGATCCACTCGATAAACAAAAGAGGTTAACAATTTGGGCCATGGGCATTGTAGCCGTTCGCGGAATGCGACTCCATGGGTATACCCGCGCTGGGGAGTAACTTGTTACCCCTTCCCATGCCTATTGACCCGCGATGAATCCATCATTATGCTAAGTATTGGTTTGTTTGCATACTCCTGATTTGGAAGTGTGAGGGGGTATGCTTTGTCTTTTTTAAATGATCCCTCTCTCGCGCTGATTCTCTTTTCTTCACCCTCCCCAATTTTCCATTTTCCAGAAAAACCAGCATAGCGATAGAAGGGATGTATGTGATGAGTAGAAACTGTCTTCCGATCACGTTGGTAGAGAAACACAACGAGAAGACAAATGTCCAGAAAGCCCGCCGGATTCCAGGGACCATTCTAAGCACCGGTACGTTTTTGTTAGGACCCACGCTTCGGGAATGTGCCCTCGGCAAGCGAGGGGAAGAAGATCGTGCCCTGGCTCCTACGCTGGACTGTCTGATCCAAGGCTTGCGTTACCTGGAGACATATCAGGATACCCCAGCGGTACGTTTTCCTTTGCAGTCGGCGCAGGGGCAAGCGCAAGTCCAGATTGTCTGGATGCGGGACCATGATGTTCTCGCGGATTGTATGACGGATGAAAACGGCATGCTGCTGCGCTTGGATACCGGCTGGGTGGACGCCTTGCGGAAGGTCGAATCCAAGGATGAGCAAACCGGTTTGACCGTGTTGGGCGCGGTTGTCGATCTCTATATCCTGGTTGTCCTGGGTGGGGCCGAGATCG
>JAVFAP010000207.1:0-7102 GCA_034002445.1 bacterium
GGGAAAGTGCCGTCGTACCATGAGGTGTTTATCGATGAGGGCGATATCGACATGCTGCGAGTACTCCGGATTTTACATCAGAACGGCTATGACGGGGTGCTGATCCCCGATCATACCCCCCAGATGACCTGCGCCGCGCCGTGGCATGCCGGCATGGCCTATGCGATCGGGTATATGCGGGCGGCGCTGGATGCGCTGGGGCGAAAATTATAATATATTGTAGTATGGAGCGAAATTCCCTGAGAGTGACGGTTTGACGCTGAACCTCTGGGATTTGAATACAGGGTATTCGTTTTTCAAATTTGATCGTGAAGGAGAAGAAGATGAGTGATCGTTTTACCTTATCCAGAAGAACATTTTTGCAGAGCAGCGGGAGCGCCGCGGCCTTTGCCGCTCCCCTCATTCTTTCCACGCGGGTGTTTGGCGCCAATGATATCATTGGCATTGGGCATATCGGTGTCGGCCGCCGGGCGATGGGCTTGGTTTCTGATTTCTCGCATACCAAGGGCTCGCAGATTGTCGCCATCAGTGATGTGGACCGGCCCCGCATGGATCATGTCGCGAAGGACAAGACGTGGAAGAAATATCCCGACTTTCGGCAGATGTTAGAAGACAAGGATGTAGACGCGGTAGTGATCGCGACACCGGATCATTGGCATGCGCTCCACTCCATCTATGCCTGCATGGCCGGGAAGGATGTCTATGTGGAAAAACCCATGACCCTCACCATCGCCGAAGGGCGCGCCATGGTGACGGCGGCCCGGAAATACAAGTGCATCGTGCAGTGTGGCAGCCAGCAGCGGTCGATGGAGAAATGCCGGATTGGGTGTGAACTGGTGCGCAATGGCAAGGTGGGGGCGATTAAAGTGGCCCACGCGGCGAACTATCACAGCCCATGGGATCAGCCTTTCCCGACCCAGCCGGTACCGGAAGGCCTGGATTGGAACGCCTGGCTTGGACCCACGCCGGAACGGGGATACCACATCGATCTGTATACCCCCCGCGCCAATCCGGGCTGGATTTCCATCACCCCCTATTCCGGCGGCGAAGTGACCGGCTGGGGCGCGCATGGATTGGATATGATTCAATGGGCGTTGGGGATGGATCATACCGGACCGGTGGAAATTTGGCCTGAAGGGAGTTTTCGTGATCTGAACCGGATTGTCAATATGAAATACGCCAACGGCACGGTGATCCGGACCGATGGAAAAGGGCCGGATGGCGGCGCAGTCTTTGATGGCGAGAAGGGTTCGATCCTGGTGGACCGGGGTGTTTACAAGGTGATGCCGGACGAGTTGGGGCAAGATCCCATGAGCGATCCCGAGCAGAAACTACAAGTCAGCCACAACCATCAGCAGAACTGGCTGGATTGTATCCGCAGCCGGGAATTGCCGATCGCGGATGTGGAGATCGGCCACCGCGCTTCGATTCTGTGCCACATGGTTAACATCGCCCGCTGGACCAACCGGAAGATGCAGTGGGATCCAGAAAAGGAAATTTTCGTCGGCGATGACAACGCCAACACTTACTTAGACCGCCCCCGGCGCGAACCGTGGGGACTGCCCCAATTATAAGCAGGAAATGATTCCAGGAATGATAAATCCCCCCCTGGCGAATGCTGTGGGGGGATTTTATGCAGGGGACCGGGTGAGTGTGAGCGATACACGCTGGGCAACAGGGGGAAAGCGATCGAAAAAAATCGCCCTGGCGGCGAGCCAGGGCGATGGGGTTGTGCAGTGAACTGGTTTATTTCAACAAGTCTTTGACGGCCTTTTGCATGCTGTCGCAGAGTTCGGGGATGTCCTCGACCTCTACCCCACAGAAGGCAAGACGGATCCCGTTCATGACACCACGCTGGCTGGGCACGGTTCCGACTTTATATTCTTTAAGAAGATGATCGCAAACATCCGGCGCGTTGAGGCCGGTGTTGGGATTAATGTTGACGAAGCAGAAAAATCCACCCTGGAAAGGATCGGCGATCAGCAGATCGGGATCGATGTCTGCCAGTTTGGCTTTGAGAACACGGTATCGCTCGGCTAGCAGATTGAATACCGTTTGCCGTTCCGCCAGCACCTGATCCAGGTTCTTGAAGGCTTTCAGGGCGGCCACCTGGGCCAGACGGTTGCAGTTGGAGATGGTGTTACGCACCACACCCCGGAATTTATTCTCCAGTTCGCTTTCCACCTTGGCTTTATCGGCTTTTTCTAACCACGCGTCGGGGCAGGCAAGGGTAATGGCGCCGATCCGGGCGCCGTACCACAGCATTTCCTTGCTCATCCCATCCAGTTTGACTGGAAGCAGATTGGCTTTGGGTTCGATCTGGTAGAAGAGCGAGGCGTTTTCGCTTTCTTCATCGTAAACATACCCTTCATAAGCGTCGTCGAAGAGCAGGACGAGTTTTTTGCTGGGATTCGCGTCCATGAAGGCGGCGATATCCTGGACAAACTGTGTTGCCGCCGCTTTGGGGGGGCAGTAGCCGGTGGGATTGTTAGGGAAATTGAGCAAGGCCACCGCTTTGTCCTGAGTTGCCCATACATTCTGGATGGCTTGCAAGAAGCCAGGCATGTTGAAATCCTGCCCATCGAAGGTCTGGAACTCTTCGATGGTGTTGCCGACGTTGCGTTCGAAGATGTTATCGTAGTTTTCCCAGCGCTTGTCCGGCACGACGATGGGGGTGCCGGGATCAACAAACATCCGGGTGCAAATGCTGATGCCGGCAGTGATGCCTGACACCACGATCGGCAGCAAGGTTTGCTGGTCCAACCGCTCGGCGGAAGCCCCGGCTTTGCGTAACAGCCATTTCTTCCAGGCTTCACGGAAGGCGGGGATCCCCGCTTCCGGGGCATAGGGGAAAATTTCTTCGGTACTGAGGCTGGGGAAATATGTATGAATGGATGGGATACATAACGTGATTTGGGTCTCATCGCCATCCGCGAACAGGGTTTTGGATTTCCCCATGGCGGTCCCGATGGTTGCATTGATCTTGGCTTCGTTTTTTGACCGGCCAGACCAATAAAAGATGCCTGTGGGATTGTAGATCTTCTTTCCATAGTCAGAAAGAAAATCCATTGCGCCGATTTGCTGCAAAACAGGAAAATCCATAATCGAGCCTCCATACCATACGTGGAATTTTAGTGGTATTCTCAACATAGCCGCTGACGGGTCAAGGCGAAAGGAAGAAAATCGGGCGAAAAAATGCGGTTTTTCGCCGATTGGCTGCCCTCAAGGGCTGGATTGTCCCGAAAGTGTTTTGCTGATTCCCATAGGAGAATTATTAAGGATGAATTATAAAAGACGCTTGCACGCGCTGTTGCATGCCATGGAGAAGGAAGGCGTGGATTGGCTGTTGATCCACCACCTCCCCAATGTGTTGTATTTGTCCGGATTTACCGGCAGCCACGGGGTATTACTCATAAGCCAAGAGGCCCAATACCTGCTGACGGATGGGCGCTATACCGAGCAAGTACAACAAGAAGTCCATCTCTATAAACCTATCATCCAAGGCAATCGCAAGGAAGCCGAGGCGATTCGAGAAACCCTGGGCGATTGTTCCGCCAAGACCCTTTGGTTTGAAGCAGACCATTGCCTGTATTCTGTGTACGAAGCCTTGCAGAGTGCCTTGGCGCCAAAGCAGATGATCGGGCAAAGAGACTTGATCGAATCCCTGCGCATGATGAAGGATGAGGAAGAACTCGCCCGGATTCAAAAGGCCTTGCGGGTGGCGGAAGAAGCCTTGCTGCGCACGTTGCCTCAGATCAAGGAAGGGATGACGGAGCGGGAACTGGCGCATATTGTGGAGCATGAGATGTGGAAAGGGGGCGGGATCAAGGAATCGTTCGAGTCGATCGTTCTCTTCGGGTCCCGGACCTCGCTGTGCCATGGCAAACCCATGGATGTGCGCTTAAAGAACAACCAGGCGATCCTCATGGATTTTGGCTGCATCGTGGATGCGTATTGTTCGGACATCACTCGGATGATCTACTTTGGCAAACCGACCGATGAGTTCATGGCGATGTACCGTTGTGTGTACCAGGCCAATCAGGCGGCGGAAGATCAACTGCGCGAAGGGGTACAGTGCAAACAGGGCGACGCGTTCGCGCGGGATGTGATCGCCGCGGCGGGCCGCAAGGAGCAGTTCATGCACGGGCTGGGCCATGGGGTGGGGCTGGAAATCCATGAGAGCCCCCGCTTGTCCTATCTATCCGAGCAAATTTTGGAAGAGGGAATGGTGGTGACGGTGGAACCGGGGGTGTATATCGAGAATACCGGCGGGGTACGCCTCGAAGATATGGTGGTGATCGAAAAAGACGGATGCCGGGTGCTGAATCAGCAGGCCAAGGATCTGATTGTTCTGTAGTACCTTTCTGATCCGCCCAACGATAAAACCGTGGGGGGCCTATCGCTGACAGGCCCCCCACAGTTTTGGTTCCGGCGTTTAGAATTCTCTACGCGATGGCGGAATTCAGGATCTCTTTGGCTTTATCGAAATAGCAATGAATGCCTTGGCGTTCTTTTTCTCCAAGGTCGTAGTAGATGTTTTGGGTGAAATAGCGGTAAATGAAGTCGGCGGGTAAATTGCGCTGCTGGGCACAGACGAGCGAGAGTTGATTCACGTGTTTCAGCCCTTTTTCCTTGGCTTCCACAAAGGGATCGGCGATCAAGTTGGGATTGAGTTCAGGCCGGGTGATCCAAGCGGCGTATACAAAGGGCAGGCCGGTCAGTTCTTTCCACAAGGCGCCCAGGTCATAGCGATAGCGGGACTCGTCCTTGGGAAAGCGGGCGTAGAAGGCGTTGTCCCCAATACAAAGGGCGGCATCGGCTTTCTCCAAACCCCGGCAGACTGGCGGAGTGTAGGTCACCAGTTTGGGCGATATCTGCCAATACTCCCGCAGGAGGATGCGCAGAAGGGTGTTGGACGCCAGGGAGTTGTTATCGAGCGCGATGGATTGGATATCCTGGGGTTCTTTCTGGCTGAAGAGACACACGCTTTCGACCGGGCCGTCACTACAGATCCCGATGCCGGGGATATAACTATACTCGGGGTGGTTGAACAGCTCGATGATGGAAACCAGCGCGACGTCGACCTGGGCCTTTGCCAGCATCTTGGCGGATTTGGATGGGACTTCGCAAATCAATTCGGCTTCTGGCATGATTTCGGGCAGGAAGAAATCTAAGGGCATGACATTGGCAAAGGGGATGGTTCCGATGCGAAGCGATTCGACAGTGCTCACAATGCATTCCTTTTGTTAGGGGATGCGGGGAGCCGCTTCCTCCCGCGGCAGTGCATGCCGATCCAGGAGAGGATGAAGCTTCCCACGAGGCCGGTTTGTGCCGCGGCTCACGGCCGGTGGTTACCGGCCTTTATAGTAACGAAACTTGGCTGGCCAGAAAAGGGCGGCCTTGGAGCGAAAAGAAAAAGCCCGGCGAAGACACCGGGCTTTGAGTATGGCGTGATGAGTGTGGTTATTGCAGATCGATTACCTTGATCTCCTTGACCGAGGCATATGATTTCAATTCTTTCAAAACCTCGTCCGAGACAGATGTATCGATGTTGCAGACCGTGACCGCGACACCACCCCGTTCCTTGCGGCCCAGGGTCAGGTCGGCGATATTGATGTTGCCCTTGCCCAATACCGCGCCGATATGCCCGACCACGCCCGGTCTGTCTTCATTGATGAGGTAAAGAATATGCCCGACAGGCTTGGCGTCGATGTGTATCCCGTCGCAATAAACCAAGCGGGGGTCGGATTCGCCAAAGTTGGTGCCTGCCACCTCGACCATCTTGCCGTTGGAATACAGTTTGACGGTGATGAGGTTGGTGTAGCCCGCCTTGGTGGTCGTCTTGGTTTCTGAATAAGCGATGTGCCGGGTTTCGGCCAGGAAGGGTGCGTTGACGAAATTGACGGTTTCGCTCATGATCGGGGTCAGGAGCCCCTTCAGCACCGCGATGGTCAGGTAGGAGGTGTCCAACTCGGCGACGGGGCCACTGTAAATGACTTCCAACTTGTCCAAGTGTTGGCCCAGGTATTGAATGGCGAACATCCCCAGCTTTTCGGCCAGGGGCAAGTACGGAGCCAGGATGGAGCGCTGTTCCGGGGTGACGGAGGGGATATTGACCGCATTGCGGACCTCGCCGCCCAAGAGGGCCTCGATAACATTCTTGGCGATATCGATGGCGACATTGACCTGGGCTTCTTCAGTGGAGGCGCCGAGGTGGGGGGTGCAGATGACATCATCCCGATGGATCAGGGGATTGTCGGATTTGGGGGGCTCGGCTTCATACACATCCAGGGCGGCCCCGGCGATTTTCCCGCTTTCCAGTCCACGCAGCAGCGCGGCTTCTTCCACGATCCCGCCCCGGGCGCAGTTGATGATCCGTACGCCCTTCTTCATTTTGGCTACGGTTTTGTCATTGACCAGGTAGGTGGTTTCCTTGGTCTTGGGGGTATGGAAGGTGATGAAATCGGCATCGCGGAAGATATCATCCAAGGTGGCAGGGGTAAAACCCATTTGCTTGACGCGATCTTCGGAAGTGAAGGGATCGTAACCTAGCACTTTCATGCCAAAGGCGAGGGCGCGGCTGCCCACGGCGCCACCCACCCGGCCCAGGCCGATGATGCCGATGGTTTTGCCGAATAATTCTGTTCCTGTATATTTTTTCTTCTCCCACTCGCCTTGCCGCATGGATCGGTTGGCGGAGGGGATGTTGCGGGCGAGACTGCACAGGAGGGACCAGGTATGCTCCGCCGTGGATACGGTATTGCCTCCCGGCGTATTCATGACGATGATGCCTTTTTGGGTGGCTGCGGCGAGGTCCACATTATCCACCCCCACGCCCGCGCGGCCAATGACCTTCAATTGTTTGGCGTTTTCCAACACTTCCTTGGTTACCTGGGTCCCGCTACGGATCACGAGTGCGTCATAATCCCCAATGATTTGGACCAGATCCGCTGGAGCCACCTTGGGTTTGTAATCCACCTCCATGTCCGTGTGGCTCATCAGGAAATCCAATCCCTCTTGAGCCAACGAATCACTCACTAGTACTTTGTAGGCCATAACGCGTGTTCCCCCAAAGTCTATAATGTTCCAAGCCAGTACGCCC
>JAVFAP010000208.1:0-7083 GCA_034002445.1 bacterium
GGAGGCTTACGCCGCCCTGCTGCTCGCCATCCAGCCGGATGAGGTGCAACTAAACACCCCCAAGCGCCCCTACCCCAAATATTGGCATATCTCCTCGAGGGGCGGGCATAATGAAGAATTACGGCAATATGAATCCGTACCCCTGCGCACCATCAGCCGGGAGGAAGCGGAGGAGATCGAGCAGCAACTGATCGCCAGAACCCGCCTTAATATTGTTTCGGTGTATCATTAAAACCCCGGGGCGGATCATGCCCCGCCCTGTTTGATTTGCTGTAGGATCTGGGAAGCGCGGTGCCGGGGGGTATGGCGATCCAAGTAAGTCTGGTGGCCTTGGGCCCGAATCGACGCGCGTCTTTCCGGATCGTTGAACAGAACCTGGACTTTATCGCGCAAATCCTTCCCATCCCGATAAACTACGCAATCCATGTCTGGAGCAAGAATCCCTCGATCAAAATCCTCCACCCAATCCGTCAATAGCAGACCGCCCGCCGCCAGGATATCGAAATCCCGGGGATTGAGGCAAGTCGGGCACTGTAAACTATGGATATTCAGGCAGATTTCCGCCGAGGCATAGGCGTCGGGGAGGTCATGCATCGCCATCCAGCCCCGGTAGTTCGCCTGGTATTTTTCTCCCAAAAAGGGCAGCCAGGTATCGGGGCCATAAATCACCAAGCCCAGGTTCAGCAGCGACCGAATCACTTTTTCTCGCTTATAACTATTCGCAATCGCGTAGAGAAAATACTCGAATTCCATCTGGGGATCGGGGAACGGGCGGCGCAGATTGGTGATATAAACCTTGGCCCGTGCCTGCAAAGTTTTGATCGTTTCTTCCCGCAACCCAAGTTGTTGGATCAGCATGGGGTAGTCCAAGAGGGAATGGGAGAGGATCCCGTCGAGCAGGGCGTAGATTTCATCCCGGACTAGAACCGACAGATTTTGCAAATACATCTCCAGGCTGGTGTAGGAGCCAACAAACAGCAGCGGGGCGCGCCATTCGGCGCGGGCCTCCCCGGCGCGGCCAATCATCGCGTGGGCGGGAATAACGTCCGCCGACCCCATCGGGGCCTGGGCGAAAGCGGGAGCGAAGGACCGGTCGATGTAGAGGACATGATCGCGGGGGGTGAGTTCATCCCGCATGGTGGCCGAGGCGAAATAGCGGGGATTATCCAGCATCCAGACCAGGCGGGGCCGTTTGATATCCTCTTTGAAGTAGACACTGGAGGCGGTGTTGCAGACAAGGAGGAGATCGGGCGCGCATTCCACCAAATCTTCATACACCCGATGCCAGGCGGCAAATTCGGACCGCAGGGTGAAGATATGTTTCTTCCAGCCCAGGTCGACAAATCCATCCATCAGTGCGTTCATTAATGGGGTATGGGCGTAGGCTTCCGCCACTGTAACCGCCCAGATGGTGCCATGCTCCAAGTCGGGGGGCTGGTTCATGCGGAGGGAGAAATTCACCCGGTTTTGCATCATGCGTTGGCGCATGGACTGTTTGAATTTGAGGAACCAGGCGGGGATTTGGCGGAAGGTCGTTCGTTCATCTGGGCTGAGGTTGCGTTCTGGCAGGGTGGCGATTTTTGCCTCGGGGACCACATAGAGACGCTCGTGCTGACAGAGATGGCGTAATGCGTCCCAGGGATCGTCACCCACCGCCCAAAACACCCGTTCCGCCGCGAGCAGTGCTTCCCTATCGCAGAGGGCCAGTTGCGCCAGGATCAACTCGGGCCGGGTTTCCAACAATAGAAAGGCTTTTTGGGGGATATCGGGGAGATGATGTACAAGTTCCGATGACACATAGCCCAGACCACAACCACAAATTATCAGCAATTCGGTCCCTCGCTGAAAGAAGGTCATGGCATGATCGAGCACCGTTTGCTGATGAGAGGGGAGAGACGCGGAAGGGTAGAATTCCAGCCCGGTCTGCCTCTCTCGGATCGAGTAAAGCCCCGTTTCCAGGGCGAATTCATACTTGGACAAGCGGTCTTCGGCCAGCAAGAGCCGATCCAGCAACTCAGGGTGGTGTTTTTGGAGGAGTGGCCGGTTTTTCTCCCAATACGGAGCCTGGTCCAAAGCCAGTGGAAACCATTGCATTGATAGTACCTCGCGGATTCAGGGCTGTAGAGTCATCATACAGGAGGAAAGGGGATTTCGGAAAGCGCTTAGCCTTCTGCGATCATGGCAAAATGAACAATCCGCTTGAGGATATGGGGTGATTTTGATAGGGTGAAAGAAAACCAATACCATTGCCAGGGGGTAGGATAATGAAAATGGGGAGATGCCCACATCATCATTGTAACCATTCGCCGATGGACCGTCGGCTTTTTTTACGCACCAGCGGAGTTGTGCTGAGCGCGGCGCTGTTGCCGGGCTGCGTCACGGTCCAACCCGAAGCGGAACCAGAGGCCAGCCCAGCCCAATACCGCGGCCCGGGTGCTCGGTACACACCCCAAATCCAAGCGGCCTTTGTCCGCCGCAAAGGTGAGTATGGGATGCTCTGGCCGGGAGCGGTCTATGATGGGCAAGCCGGACAGGCCCGGTATCGCCAATTGATTTTTGATACAGCGAAAAATGAAGGGATTGCGCTGACCCTGCGCGAAGAGCCGCTCTATACCATCGAGGAGACGAAGGCCTGGCTGGCCGAGGCCAAGGCGCAATCCGTGGATGGGCTGGTGCTGATCTTGCTGGACCGGCAACAACACGCCTGGCCCAGCGCGAGTTTGGCGGCGGAAAGTGACCTGCCCAGCGTGATCTTCTCACCCCTCGGCTCGTCCTTCACCACCAACACCATTCATCTGGCGGAAAAGACGGGGTGCTTTATTTCCTGCACGATCGACGATTTCAGTCAGGCGGCGTATGGGATGCGCATGTTGAAAGCCAGGGCCAAGTTACAGCGCGCCCGTTGCGTGGTGATTCAAGGGACCTCTCGGAGAGAAAGCCAACTCTCCGATCTGGGGATCACCCTCTGCCACATCCCCGCCCAAGACTTTCTGGATACCTATCAAAACACCCCGACCAGCCCAGCCATCGAAGCGATGGCGAAGGACTACATCCGCCATGCCAAGGCACAGCGCTACGCGACGGTTGAAGATGTGATCCATGGGATCAAAAGTTTCTGGGTCGCCCAACAGCTCCTCGAACGGGAGCAGGGGGATGGCATCACCATGGACTGCCTGGGCGCCTTGGGACCGACGAATATCAGCCTGCCCTGCATCGCCTGGTCCAAGATGAACGATGTGGGGATCCCGGCGGCATGCGAAGCAGATCTCGGAGCGGTGGCATCGCACTTTCTGGTACACTATTTGTTCGACCGGCCAGGATTTCAGCAAGACCCCGTTGCCGACACCCAAGATGACGCCCTGATCGGGGCGCATTGCTCCTGCCCCACCCGGCTCAACGGGTATGATGAAGAATCGGAACCGTTTGAGATCATCCATCATCATGGCAACCGGGACGCGGTTCCGCGAACCCTGTGGAAGATCGGGCAGCGTATTACGTGTTTGGATGTGCTGCCCGGCGATCTTAAGCAAAACCAGCCCACCGAATTACTGGTCTCGGCGGGGACGGTATTGGACAACCTGAGCGTGCCCCCGGCGGGCGGGTGCGTAGTCTCGGTCAAAGCGAAGTTCGATGGGAAGCAGCCGGTGCTGAGTTTCCCTGGATTCCACCAACTCTTTTTCTATGGCGACTACAAAAAAGAATTGTTGCAGTTCAGCCAACTCATGGGTTTTCGAGGCACGGAAGTATAGTATACCGCAGGACGCGGGGCGTATCAGGATTGAGCGAAGGACCTCAATTCCTGCACCAAAAGACGGTAGGCTTGGTGGAACTCGGTGAGAAGACCGACACAGCGCTGCAGCGCGATAGCGTTGTGCTCGGGCTTTCCATCCCCCACCAGACTCACGTTGTCTTTTTGGCTGAGAAACGCGAGGGTGCTGCGGGAACAGAGGCCTGCGGCTAAATTGCTAACCGCTTCGTCTTGCTGAATCGCCTGGTGGAGCGTTTTCAAGAGAGCCAGCATTTCGCGCGAGAAGCCTGAAGCGTGGGGGGAAAGACGGTTGGCCTGGTTGAGGAGACGCTGCACCCGCTTGCCCGCCGCTTGGCAGCGGGCCGCCAGGGCCTGGGCTTGCGTTTTGAGATCCGCCAGACATGGGCGGGAGGGATGGTGCAAGGCAGAGGCGAGAAAGCACTTGTCGATCGCATTCCATTTTACTACAAAATCTGATAAAGGCCTGTAGGGGCAGCCCGCGATGCGGGCCCCCTCGGCCGAGGTGTTCCAGACGAAGCCTCCCGTGCCCTGAATCAATTCCGCAAAACTGTCCAGATAAATTTTGTAGAGGGCGCTGGTCTTCACGGGCTTCCCATTGTTGGCGGGGACGGTGAAGGCCGCTTCGGCCTGCTCGTTTTCGGGGAGGGTTTCCTGCATGGCGCCACGGGCATAGCGCCGGTCGGCGGGGAACGCGAGATCGTTCCCCACCAGGACGATGGGCGCGCAACCCATCATCCGGGCCAGATGGTAGGCGGCGTGGGCGGTGGAGCCATAGGAGATTAACTGGCCCAGAGAGCCCAGCGCGGTCAATGTCGAGAGCAATGGCGAGGCGCCGGGCGCATAGCGTACGGTGCTGACGTGGTCATAGAAAAAGGCACGGCCTCGAAACAGGGCTGGGATGGCAGGATGCACGCCGGGATAGGCCACGAGGTACAAGGATTCGCTGCGAAGACCTTCGAAGTGGCGGGTGTTAAGTTCGGTAAAGTCCAGGCTGACGACCAGATCGGCCTGAAGATCATGCTTCTCCAGAATACGGCAAGCCGTATCCACCACGATGAGCAGGGCTTTGGATTGCGCCGCACGCAGGAGAGGGAGCGCGGGTTCTAAACTTGGCCCGGGCGCGACCACCAGTGCCGGGATTCCTGCCGCTTTAGAGAACAAAGCCGACACCGGCGTTCCCTCCACCACCTGGGGAAGATTGGCGAGGATTTGACGCAGCAGGACGGCGCCCTGCTGCTGGGCGGTCTCGAATTTCAGGCGTTGCAGGGCGACGGTCTCGGGAATGGCGCGGGCCAGTTCTTGTAAGAAGGGGCGATAAAGAGCCTGGGCGAAGGGGGGGCAAGCAAGTTGAATCCCCTGCCCTAACGAACGGTGCGCGGCGGGGCCTTCGAAGAGGGCACGGGCCGTTTCTTCTGGCGATAAACCGGATAGAAGACGTACCCGCCTAGACGATAAACATGGACGAAAATCGTGAAGATGAAGCACCTTTTTCAGCAAGACCAGGTCGGGTTCGACGATCCAGAGGTGGGTATTCGCGTTGGTCCGCTGAAACAAGGCGAGGAGATGGTACCCCGAGCCTACACCCAGTAGCAGAAGATTCCCGCTGTTTAAAAAATGGGGGCCTAACGTATCCACCCAGCCCAGCGCCTCTTGGGCAGGAAATTCATGATGCCCCAGCGCGGCAAAACGGCCATCATTCAAGAAAATTGTCAATAAAGGTGACCCATCCTTCGCTACGGCAAGAGGATAGCGATTTTCATCCAGCGGGCACCGGATCAGTTGTTCCGCCAACGCGGGCTGGATTGGGCGCAGGCATTCTAAGTTGGATTGCCAGATTGGGTGCAAGGCGCGATTCATCCGCTCAATTCCTGGGTGATTTCATTTCGGGGCTATTATAAGGCATTTATAAAATTTGATAAGGAATTAAGATGCAGTCGGTGCTCAACTCAAGCGTCCCCCATGGTCTGTCAGTGAATGCGTAGGATCCCAAGTGAATGAAAATTTTGATCGTCGATAAAACCGCCGGGCTGTATTCGTCCCACGAGCGGCATCAGGCCCTCGGGTCTCTTCCGGGGGTAGATTTGCATGTGGTCGGCCCCCGACATTGGATCGAGAGCGGCCGGGTGGTGGCATGGACACCCACACCCCAAAACGCCTATACCAGTTATCTAGGCCGGGTCTTTGGCAAGGATTACTATGCCCGGGTGGGCTATTACAACGGACTGGGGCGGGCGCTGCGCCAAGCCCAGCCAGACATCATTCAACTGCTGGAAGAGCCCTGGTCCATCAGCGCCTTGCAGACGGTGTATGCGGCGGCGCTGTTTGCCCCCACCGCGCGGATTCTGTTTTATACCTGGGAAAACATCTATCGCCCCTGGACCTATCCGTCCCGCGCCAGTTGGTTGTATGCCAAAATCGATAAAACGCTGCACTGTGTTTCCAGCGGGGCGGTTTGCGCAACTGTGAGCGCCCTTGAGGTGCTGCGGCAAAAGGGGTACGGGCACCCAGCGGCGGTGATCCCTTATGGCATTCCTTCCGTGTTTTTTGCCGGGGGGATAGCGACCGCGGCAGAACCGCGGCCCTTTACCATTGGATATGTGGGACGGTTTTTGTATATGAAGGGCATCGATTTGCTTTTAGAGGCTCTGGCCCAGTTGCCGGAGTGCCGCTTGCTGCTGGTGGGCAGCGGGGATGAAGAAGAGTCGTTTCGGCAAAAGGCCAGGCAATTTCATATCGCGGACCGGGTGGATTGGATGCAACCCTTAGCCGAACACCGCATCCCCGATGTTCTGCAACGCATGGATGTGTTCGTGCTGCCCTCCCGGACGATGCCGCATTGGTGCGAGCAGTTGGGCCGGGCGGCGATCGAAGCGATGGCGGTGGGGCTGCCGGTGATCGGAGCAAATTCCGGCGCGATTCCCGAGGTACTGGGGGAGGTGGGGCTAGTATTTGAAGAGAACCAGGCCCGGGATTTGGCCGAGAAGATTCGCAATGTAATGGCCGATCCCGAGAGACGGTTCGCGCTGAGCCGGGCAGGCCAGGCGCGTGCACGCGCCCATTTTACCTGGGACCGCTTCGCCCGCGATTTGTATGCGTTCTATATAAAAGTACTGGAGGGCTAAGCCAAGGCGATGGGGTCCACGGAGAACGAAATGGGGATCGGCAAGCGCATCACGCGCTTTGGCCTCATCCTGACGCTATGCGGAATTGCCAGCAAACTGCTGCTTTTGGTTTACACGGTTTTTGCAGTAGCAGTCTTGGGGCAGGAACGCTTTGGCCGCATCGAGTATTTCATCGAGATGGGCATTATCTTC
>JAVFAP010000209.1:0-7082 GCA_034002445.1 bacterium
CCGCAGGGTGTACTATGCTATACTGGACAGTGCGGGACGTGGGCATTTCAAACCAAGCCAGAGTCAGGTTATGAAGCATTTTATATCGCTGCACCAAAAAATCGATCAGATTATGCACGACTTGGAAACACGGCAGGATTTTGCCGAAGAACCCACAGACCGGTGCCCCTATTGCGATGGCTATGGCAACATCATCGATGAGAAAGGCGCGCGCCTGTGTGAGTGTGCTAAAAAAGAAGTGATCCGCTTCGAGATCGAGCAGGCCCGCATCCCCAAGCATTACCATGAGCATACCCTGCAGAATTTTGAATCCAATTCATCCATGCTTAAGGGAGCCCAGCAAAAAGCCCTTTCTTATATCGCGAATTATTCCTTGGAGAATCACAAAGGGCTCTATATTTATGGTCCCACCGGTGCGGGAAAAACCCACATCTCCATCGGCATCCTCAAGGGACTCATCGAGAGGGGATTTGACGGGGTCTTTTATAACATTGTCGATTTATTGGATACCATCCGAGCGACGTATGATCCACAGCATCCGCTCGATGAAAAGAACCGGCTAGAGATCGAACTGAACCGGCAAATCTTTGTGCTGGACGATTTTGGGGTACAAAAAACCTCCAGTTGGGTACAGGACCGGTTGTACGCGTTGATCAACCGGCGCTACCAGGATTGCAAAACAATCATTATCACATCGAATATGACGTTGCATGATTTAGAACTGCAAGTCGATAAACGCCTTTCCTCCCGCATCATCGAGATGTGTGAGGAGATCGAAATCGTGGCGGACGATTACCGCAAGCGGACACGGCCAACGTACCATGATTCCCGCGGTTTGCTCCCCATGCGGCACACCAGAAAACGGTAAGAAAGAGAGACAACATCCATGGGATTCGCAGGACGATCGGGATTGGTGGTGGGCGAGGTGCGGAAAGCGGTCATCCCTGCCGCCGGCTTAGGGACGCGTTTTTTGCCGGCAACCAAAGTGCAGCCCAAAGAAATGCTCCCCATCATCGATACCCCCACCATCCAGTATGTGATCGAGGAAGTGGTCGAGTCGGGGATCACCGATATTTTGATCATCACCGGGAAGGGCAAGCGCTCCATCGAGGACCACTTTGACCGTTCGTGGGAATTGGAACAAGCATTGGAAGAGGCCGAAAACAAGAAACTGCTGGAATACATCCAGCGGATATCCAACCTGGCGGAGATCCACTACATTCGCCAGAAGGTAAGCAACGGCCTGGGGGACGCGATTCATTACGCCAAACAGCATGTCGCGGGGGAACCGTTTGTCGTCTTGTTGGGGGATACCATCGTTTCATCCCCCGGTGACCCTTGCACCCGGCAATTGATGGATTTTTACCGCAAATGGCGCTGCCCGGTCATCGGGGTGGAGCAGGTGCCGCGAGACAAAGTGGTGAATTACGGCATCATCGATGGAAAAACGATCGATGACCGCACTTTGATGGTGCGGGATTTGATCGAAAAACCCGATGTGGATTCGGCTCCCTCCACCTACGCGGTCGGCGGACGCTACATTTTAACCGCCGATATTTTTGATTATATTGAGCATACCCCACCGGGAAAGAAAAACGAGATTCAGTTAACCGATGCCCTACGGCTGATGGCGAAAGACCAAACCATTTATGCTTATGAGTTCGAAGGCAAGCGACACGATATCGGGAACCGGCTGGACTATCTCAAGACCTCAGTCGAATTCGCCTTGCGGCGGGAAGATCTGCGGGATGAATTTCTTGCCTTCCTCAAAGAAGAGGTCCCTCATATTATTGAAGAAACCCAACCGGCGGATAAAAAAATCAAAGCCATCGCCGATGAAGATGGCTATACCGGTTTAAAACATTGACCGCTTCCAGAGGTACCAGTACCCTGGCAAGGGAATGAATGAACCAGAGGCAAAATTCCAACCCGGATTTTGCCTCTTTTGTTGGAGAGTCAAATGGCGCGTTTTTTAATCCTGTCTCGTTTCGTGATCCTCTGTCTTTTGATCCCCCTCTGCCTGCTAACGGCCGCGCAGGATGGGCCCCAAACCGGAGTGGACGCCCCCGATCCACCCTCACCCCTGCCCGTGATCCTCGATGAAAATCTGCGCTTTGTCGTCGGTGTCTGCACCCACTTTTCCCAGGGCAAGGGAATTGTGTCCAACAATCTCGCGCTGATCCAAGGCGCGGGCATCGATGCCATCCGGGATGAAAACAGTTGGGGAGCGGTGGAGCGAGAAAAAGGGGTCTACGCCATCCCCTCCCCCAACGATGCCTTTTACCGCCAAGCGGCGCAGATGGGTTTACACTCCATGCTGGTGCTGGATTACGCGAATAATCACTATGACGATGGGGACCGGCCACGCTCACCGGAAGCGATCGAAGCCTTCTGCCGTTATGCGGAATTTGTGGTCAGCCATTTTGGCCCCGATGTCAGTTACTACGAAGTATGGAACGAGTGGGATATTGCCATCGGGATGAAGGAAGCCTACCGGCAGGGCGGCACACCCGAAGATTATTTCGCCTTGCTCAAGGCGGTGTATCCCCGGATCAAAAAAGCCAATCCCAAGGCGATCGTCCTGGGGGGCTGCCCCACCAGCGGGGGTATCCGCAAGGGCTGGCTGGAGAAATTGGTGGGGCTGGGTGTCCTGGCCTATTGCGATGCGATCTCGATCCATACCTACAACTATAGCGAGAAATTCCCAGAGAAATCACCAGAAGCCTGGGCTGCCTGGATGCTGGAAATTGAAGCCATGCTCAAAAAGGCCAACAAGGGCAAGGATGTCCCCATCTACATCACCGAGATGGGATGGCCCACCCATGTGGGCAAAGCCAACAGCACGAGTCTCGAAGTCTCGGCCTCATACGCTGGCCGCCTCTTCTTGCTGGCGCGGACATTGCCCTTCCTTAAAGGGATGTGGTGGTATGATTTTCAGGATGATGGCTGGAATCCAGAGGAGAATGAACATAACTTTGGTTTGGTCCGCCCCGATTTAACACCCAAGCCCTCTTTTAATGTCCTGCGGGATATCGCAGACTTGGTGGGTAAAGGCGAATTCATTCAGCGCCTTGAAACCGACGTTCCCGCGGTATGGATCCTGCAATTCCGGCAAGAAGGGGCCCGGGTATGGGTGCTGTGGTGCGGAGATGACCAGGAGCGGCAAATTATCCTCAAGCAGCCCGAGCCCAACGCCTTGCGCCTGATGAACGTGCAACGGCTGGGAAGCGAATCCTACAGCCTGCGCTGGGGCTACCGGCCTTGGGTGGAAGAACGCGGGAGCGAAATGGACGCGACCCGACTGGCCCAGGTTATCGGTCCCCGCCCCCTGGTGCTGTTCGGGAATATGGATGGGATAACAGTGGAGAAAATCATCCCCCGATTCCGCCAAACCAGCCCTGGCAGCAACACGGCGCCACCTGAAACCGATCCCAATTTTTGATCGAGACCAATCCAGGCAGGCCTGGGTATATTGACTTTCGCCCCCATGCCTTAATACCTGGGAAACGGGCCATGAAGACTTTTAACCATCCGCAGACTTGATAAGTTCGGATATTTAGCGCAGTTAAAAAAGACTGGCCTCTTGCGCCTGTCTTTTTTTTGTGCAAATCCCGTTTTACGAAATTTCCTCTTGCCTTCTCTCCTTCCATCGTGCTATTTTTAAAAAAATACGTTGTATTCCGTTTGGATTCCATCTTGGATCTGACGGAAAAATAAATGTGTACCGTGCTCATTGTCAGGCCTCCCTTTTTGAGGATACGCGGGAGGATACCACGCTGCCCCTGGAGTGAATGTGATGAAGGATCCTTTTCGGTTTTTAGATTCTCTTTTTGTTTGGGTGCTCCCCATCCTGGTCCTGGCCTTTTTGATTCCGCTCTCCACCGCGGCGCAAATCATCAGGCCAACCCCAACGCCCATCCTCATCAAGGCCACTCCAACCCCGATTGTCATCAAGCCCACTCCAACCAAAGCGATCCTTCTGCCAACCCCCACAGCCACCCCCAAGTTGGTCATTCCAACGCCAACCCTCATTCCCATGAATCCATTCGATTTGCAAATCAGCCAGGTGGTGTTGGATACCACAAGCGTTGTGCACAGCATTCCTGGCCAAGATCAGATCCAGGGAACCTTTGTCCTTACACCGACCAATACCAGCGTCACCTCCTTCACCCTGCGGATCGAATACACCTTGCTGGATAGTGATCAGAACCAAGTCAAAGAGTGGACCGAGACGCGGAAGGATGTATCCCTGCACACCTTGGGCTTAAAAAGCAACCGCCTTTCCTTCTCTTTACCGATTACACCTGGGGATGCTTTATTCTTGAAATCTCATTTCATCCGTATCACCGCGCGGGTGGTGAACGACACAACCAAGGAATTGGTGAATGAACTCAATTTAACCAACAATACCGCCGACAGCAACGTGAATTTTATCCTGCATACCAGCGGCTTGGTGTTGTTTGATACCATTCAAACCGAATTAAACCAACTGCGCATGTACACCCCTTCCCCGTTGATGATCTCAGGAGAGGCCACGCTGAATGAAACCACGCCCTTGCTCTTTGACCAAATCATGGTGCAACGCAACGCCAATCTGGATTTGGTGGTGATCGATGGGAATGTGCCTTTTTCTCTCCCCAATCCCCATCAGCCCACAGCTGGCCCGTGGAGTTATACCCATGACGCCGCGGCGCTAACACCGGAAGGGGCATTCGCTTTTTTGCGGATCAACTTGCCACCAGGGATTTCCTATCGTTTCACAAATATGGATTCCATCCTGTTTACCGAGTCCCCCCTGCCGATCATGGTGCAGGAGTTGGATCAAAACCTCAACTTGGCCGCGCCAGAAATCCATTTCCCTGTCCAAACAATATGGTGCAGCGAAGGGCTTCCCTTTGAGATTGAAACCCAGGGGTTTCTCTTCCGGCCCGATAGGGCATTCACTTTTCTCCAGCCAAAGATCAACTATCGGTTTGCTTTTCCTGCCGCGCTTCCAGCCGCGAATGCGCCCCGGCCCAGTAACGATGGCTATTTCCAGAGCCCCATCACCGTCCAAGGCGATATCACCCTCTCCACAGCGGGATTGCAAGCGCGGTTGAAATTTTCTGCGGGCCAGTACCAGGCTTCTTTCCCACGCCCGTTTGAGATCACACACAACGGTGGGGAGGTTGTCATTCGGGATGGGCGGATTCTGTCGGCCGAATCGGCACTGCAGGATATCGCAATCCGTGGGGCCGTGCAAAACAGCGGCTGCGCGGAAGGCAGCGCCTTGCACATCGCGGAAATCCCCGGTGCGGCACGTATCGCTCCGGATGGCTCGGTAGTGGCGGCTGGCGCTTTGAAGACCCCCTTCCAGCCGGCGTTCAATACCTACGAATTTGCCCCGGTCCGCGATGCCGCCTGGTATCAGCCGGGATTTCATCTGCCCAACACCCCAGCGGCTGGCAACGGAAACCATATCGCGGCCTATCTGCAATCCATGCGAGAGCGGGAGAGTGAAAGTCTGGCAAGTACTGACACCACTGCTTTTACTGAGGGCCAAGGGCTGTTCGCGGGCATCAACCTGATGCCCGAGGCTCTGCAAGCCCTGTCCTTTACAGCGGGGATTGGCGGGGATCACGCGGAGTTTCAATCTACCATTCATAGCAAATTGTATATCCGGCAGGCCGGTTACAGCGGTGTGGTCCACGCCCAAAGTGAGACGACCAGCCTGGAGTTGTATCCCGATCCAGCCTGTGAGAACCGAGGGTATGAAACCAAGTTGACCTCGTTTGGGCAGGCCTATCTCGATAACCAGTCTGACGGGCTCGACTCGGTCAACAAAGGGATCGTCAATCTGCCTTGGCCCGCCGCCTTCGATGTGCCGTTTGAGGAGATGGCCCTCAACGCCTGCGGGGATTTGACCGAGGGCCGCATTCCCTCGGACGCACAGGCGGAAGAACGGATTTTATCGTATTGGAACGCCCCCTTCCGTCTCTTGACCCTAGCGTTTTTGGATCGGACCGAGAACGCGCCACCCGGTAACAAAACCTTGTGGCTAACTACAATGAACAAGATTCCCCATTATGACGATTCGGTCTTTATGCAGGTCAATCTTTGCCCGACCGGGAATATTCGGGAATCGTACAGTGATTACCCCGCGCAATCGGGATATGATGGGTACAAAGTCGCGGTCGAACAGATTTACTTTTCATATTATGATGGGAACCCTTCCCTTCCCAACGGTTTTTACAATCTGATCGGGGATCTGGTGGTCTCTTTCTTTGATCCGCCCAAAATCCATGCGCTGGTTCGCGGAAGTGTCGGCCGGATCGCGGACGGGAGCCCCTGGGAGGAGAATCGTACTCCCGACACTATGCGAAGAGGCTTTCCGGATCACTTTCAAACCCAAAACAGCGATATCGCTAGCCTGATCGAAACCTATGTGGACCAGAATCCGATTCATGTGCAGAAATTGTTCGCGAATCTGATCACCCTGGATTATGAACTAGTGTACCAACCAACCCGGCGGGTGTTTCAATCCAAATCGCCCTTGCAGCAGGACTTGGTGGTGATTGATATTGAATCGGCGGTGGAAAATCTCAACAACCGCCTTGCCGAAATCAGTTTTGGTGTCGAAGCGGGTGGCTTGCCGGAGTTGAACCTTAGCAGCATGGGCGATGCCTTCACAGCGGAGATTACCCAAACATTTTTGGGCCCCATCCGGGATCAATTGGACGAAGCCGCGCACACGCTGACTGGGGATATCACCACGGCCATTCGCGGGCCGATGAAGGATTTCATCCAGCCCCGGGTAACTGTCTTCTTGAATACCCTCCAACCCCACTTGGCGCAATTGAACGCGGGGCAAGCAGAGGCGTTTATTAATTCCGTCACCTTTACCGATCTCCTCGATGACTTGATGACGCAGATTCATCTCCCTAGTTACATGCAGTTGAATACCAACCCTGTCGCCGATACGGTGCAGGATTTGATTGACCGTTTAAACGCGGTCAACGCCGCATTGCATTTCAAACCATCATCCCTAGCGGACGATTTGGGGCCGCTGGTGCAAGCGCTGATCGATCTGGCGTTTATCTACG
>JAVFAP010000210.1:0-7035 GCA_034002445.1 bacterium
GAATCATCTAATAGCCCCGTCACCGGATTTCTGTGAAAGAAATCCTCATTGCACATCTGTTGCACATTGGGAAAACGCAGGAAATTTAGGGGAGAAAAATTTGCGGGGAAAGTCCAGTGATATCAAAGGTTTATGAAAGTGAGGAAGCTGGGGCTTGAACCCAGGACCCTCTGCTTAAAAGGCAGATGCTCTACCGACTGAGCTACTCCCTCATTGGTTTCACTTTCAAAACGCTCATTAGTATAACCGGCTCATGGGGTTGGGCAAGGCTCCTATTCCAAAAAAGTGAAATTTCTCCAGCGCCCTTTCTCAAGACAGCGCAGACAGAGTATTTGAAATAAACCAGAACCCCTGAAAGGGGAAATTTTTCCATTACCCTTTCGCAAAGCGGGCGAGGGCCCAATTGGCGTGGTCGGCGTTGTTGCCATCGGGGCCGCCGGTGACCAGCAGCTTGATGCTCTCCAGCCCATGGACGTTAATGATCACTCGGTGGGGTGGCATGGGGGCGGTCAGCAGCGCGCTCTCATAGAGGATGGCACCCTCACTGGCCACTTGGAAAATGACAGAGGCGGGCTGGTCTTCCTTAATCTCGTCATCCACGCCGATCTCGGCGATAAAATAGGTGTATCCCCGGGGGATTTCCACGCTGATTTCCGAGGTGGGGTGTACTCCAATCCCCTTGGTGTAAAACTTTCCCCCCATTTGGATCGGATTGCCCTCAATCGAGGTGTCTCGGCTGGGTTGGGCCCATTCGGCTTGCAGGACGGTGTAATCCATGTCACTGAGATAGATGTCTCGGGCTGGCCATTTGATCCACAAAAAAAGGCCGAACAGAATCACGGCAAGGATCGGTATCACGGTTGATTTCGGATTCATCATTCTGGGTGCTCCCATTCCCTTTCTCAGGTCATTGTGAACGAAATCCCGGCTGGGAGAAAGGGATTCACGATGCGGCCAGGGATTGTTTGGATTTTTCGATAATCCTCTGGTAATTAACCGACAGTTTCATCCCCGCGAAACGGGTGCGAAGGCGCTTCAGTTGGTCTGTATCGGGATCGAATTCCAGGGTGACTTCCGCGATGCGGTTTTTTTGCTTTCCCGTGCTGTTGGGGGGGAGTTGGAGGCGGTATTTGTATGAAACCAGGCGACCGGCCTCAGACACTTCATCATTCAGGGGGGGGCCGAGTTTGGCTAGGATTGAATCCGCGTACGGGGCTTCTAACTTTTTTCCACTCCAGACATCCGAATCGGCGTCGACTTTGCGGTTTCGCTTATCGATGGTGGCATTCCCCAAGGCACGTAACGAGCCTTCGATGAAATCGGAGGGGACAATTTCCAGAAAGATCTCATGGAATTGAAACTGACTGATCCGGTTTTTCTCGTTGAAGCCAATATCAAATACAATACTCCGGTCTTCTTGGATCGGATTCCCCTGTTCATCCACTTTTTCAAAGCGGTAGGTCCATTGGGTTCGGTTCTGGCGAGTCTGTACCGAACTGGGATCTACCTTGGTCAAATAGAGCAGGTCGCTGTCGGTAATGACCGGGTCCAAGGCATGCACAATGAGTTGTTCTCCGGTTTCGATGCGAAAATTCAGGTCGAAATCCTTGAGTTGATTTTTGACTTCCAAGAGGCGCAGATAGACACAGCCGCTTTGGGTAAGAATCAATAAGAGAAGCGCGATAAGAAGTGGGAGTTTTGTTTTGAATGGATTGATCTTTATCATTTGACTGCATTCACGGGTTGAGGGTTGATCACGATTGAATCCCAAGGGTTCTTTATGATATTGTTACTGAATGGCGGACAGATTCAACGGTAAGAGGGGCATAATCGGTTCGATTCCCCGCGCGATGGGTGGATTCGCCACACGAGACCGGGGTGGGAGGAATGGAGGATGAGGAAGATGGATGAAATCAGGCAACCCATTTTAAATCTTGTAGCGCGACATAAGAATGAGGTCCAGCCGCAGATCTGTCCGTGTGGTTCGGCGGTACGGATTCTGACCAAGGCGGATAGCGATATCGCTGGGTTTCATATCACGACCATCCGTGACGCCGCCTGGCATTATCACAAGAAGACGACGGAAATCTACCATGTGTTAGAAGGGAAGGGGAGGCTGGAAGTGGGGGATGCGTGCATCCCCCTGACTCCAGGGATGACGGTGCTCATTCCTGTTGGGGTTCCGCACCGGGGAGAGGGAGATTTTAAGACAATCATTGTCTCCGTTCCCCCCTTTGATGCAGAGGATGAGTTCTGTTGGGAACCGGCCCCGTAAGTCCTCAGCGGGGGAAGGCGATGTTGCCATCGCTAATGGTGCCGTTGCTGGGATCGTAGCCGTAGGTGTAGGGCCAGTCCACTTCGCGGGCGTAACCGGTTTCTTTACTGCTGAAATCGGTATCCGGCCCACGGCCCTGCATGCGGTAGGTCCAGCGCTTGGGTCCGAGCGGGTCCATCATATTCTGTGCCCACTCGTTGTGCGCCTCTTGGTAAAAGTACTTGCCTTCCCCACGGGGGTCGACATAGGCTTCATAAAAATCAGTATCGGTATCTTTTTTGTAATTGAAGAATGGATCGGTGGGGATGGTGGCGATATAGGGGATTGGGGTCGTCAGTATTTTGGGGATGCCCCAGCCATTATCCGCTTCCAAGGCATTGGGTGGAAATTTGCTGTAATCGACCGCATAGGTTTCCAGAGCGGTCTGGCAAGCTTTCATATCGGAGAGGCAGCGGGCATATTTAGCTCGGACCTGGGCGTTCATGAAGTTGGGCACGGCGATGGCGGCAAGGATGCCGATAATAGCCACGACGATCAGCAGTTCGATCAGGGTAAAAGCGCGGATCTGTTTCATGGAGATGTCCTTATAGGAATGGAAAAGAGGAGAGGCGCAGGGGCCCCTCCTCCTTCGGTGTCATAAGAAACGATCGTGGGGATCGCTTAGTTCAGCATCCAGTCCGCGACGGACGATGCCTTGGTCGGGCCTGCTTTGAGGTTATCGAAGCGGCCGTGGTTGATTAACTGCAACTGGTCTGGAGCATCGGTGACGCAGGCACGGTAGTGCAATCCGCCAGGCCCCATGGGATACTGGGTGTCCGTGGTTTCAGCCAGGATGGTGCCATTGACGCTGAATGTCACTTTGCCATCCAAGTATTCCACCCGGAAGCGATGCCAGCCGCTTTCATCATTCAGAGAAAGGCGGCCATATTCGGTCGCGAATCCATCCAACCGGTAGCGGGCATGGGCCTGATCGTTGTTGGGTGCATATTTGCGGGCCACGATTTCGCCTTTATCGGTCTCGAACGAGAGTGCATAACCGCCGCTGCTGCCGTTTTGATCGACCTGTCCCAAGGCATCCAGGCTGGGGGTATCGGGATTAAAGAAACTGCAATGCACGGCAACCGAGAGCCGGTCGAACGAATTTTCCGGTAGATCGAACCGGACATCACAGTATACGTCGGCTTCCACATAGTAGTTTGAGTTGGTGTCTTGACCAAACGCCAGCATATCCCAACTGTAGTTGGAACCGATCTCAACCGCGTAGTTGGGGCTGGTGGCGCCAGCCAGGGTATTGGGCTCGATACTGTACAGGGTGGCTTCGTACAAGGTGGAGTCCGGGAAATTGACCGTGTAGGTTTTGTCCTGGGTGACATCGATGACAGGGCGGGTATCCCCGGCGGCTTCATCGTACCATTCCCGCGAACCACGATACCCGATCGCCGGATTGACTCCACTGGCGTCGAAAGGATCGGTGATAGTGGTTGTGTCGAGGTCGTCGTACACCGTTGGGGTCGCCGTGAAATTGCGGGCCACGGGCTGATCGAACAGAGCGACCGTCACCGCGCCGGGAGCGAAGACCAGACCCGATTTATAGGGCAGAATCCGGTAGTTCTTGCCTTGTTCGAGTTCAAAGGAGTACGTGCCATCGGTGGCGGTGGTGAAGGTTTTGGTTTCACTCTGAGAAATGGCCAAGACCGTTACGCCACTGACGGGGGTGGCACCGTCGGTCACGGTTCCGTTGATGGTTGACGTGGCGGATTGGCTGATGAACTGGATATCATCGATATAGAACGTGCCACTTTGGGCGTCCGCATCGCCCATGCTTTTCAACTGAATGGTGGTGACATCGTTGCGGTTGCAATCCGGTTCGGCGGTACCGCGACCGGCATCCCATTCTTCTTCTTCAAACGAATCGAAGGAGAGAGTCACCTTTTGCCAACTGCCGGTGACCAGGTATTCGTTGGGCAACAAGAACCGGATGCCCCGGTTTTGGCTGTCCCGCAAGGTGAAGATGAACCAGGATTGCTGCGGGGCCAGGTTGGCGTCGCCATGGAACCAGAATTCCACGCCTTTGTAGTTACTCAGGCTCATGGGCGAGGGATCCAAGGTTTTCTGGAAAACGTATTCATACCATTTCAGGGGCATGTCAAAGGCGAAGAGCAAGCACTGATTGCCTTCGGGCGGATTGTTTTCGGTATCAATCGTGGTCCACAACGAACCGCCAGAGGCCGCTGTGCTGGACCAAGTGGCCGCCAGATCTGTCTCATCCGCGTATGATTCGAAACCATCGACCTGCAAGTTATCCGGCTTGGTGGTCAGGCGGATGTCGTCAAAGGCGTAAAAGGCAAACTGCTGATGTTCTTGACCGACGCAACGCAGACCGAAGCCGACGATATCGTTCCGGTCACAGTTGGGCGTTTCGGTTCCATGCCCATCATCCCACTCTTCTTCCTCGAACGAATCCAGCGAAACCGAAAGCCGTTGCCATGTCGGGGTTTGAACTTTTTCGTTCGGTAATACATAGCGGATCGCGCGGTTCTGGCTGTCGAAGAAGCACACCATCACTTGCAGCTGGGTGGATTCATCCGACCCTTTGAACATGAAATCGACGGTGAAATAGTCACCAAGAGCGATGGGCCCGCCATCGATCTGCTTGGTGATGGTGTTGTACCACCATTTTTCTTCCATCGCCACATCCAGTGTGATGTACTTATTGCCCTGGGGGGCGCCGTCCGTGTCCAGGTAGTAGGCGATGCCATCCGGACCGGATGCTTTGGAAAAGGCCCACATGTCTTGGAGTTGCCCATCATCACTGACACCTTCGAAGTCCTCAATCAGAAGCCCTTGAGCACATACGAAGGAGGTGAAGAAGGCGGCAAACAAAATAGTATAGATAATTCGCATTCCGTAAACCTCCGCGGTTTTTTGATGGATTGGGGCTCAGCCCGAATCTCTTTATTTTTGGGTAGAAAGGTATGATGACGGCTCTCGCAATCCCGGATTCGCTACGAGAAGCAAAGGACTTCTTGTTTCGATACACCATAGAACGGCTTAACCTAAAATATTATGTATTTTTCATTGAATTGGGAAGGTTTAGGCATCGTCTTTGTGGGATTGTTCCCGGAGGAATCTTGATTTTGCATGGATGACGGACTCGTTTGGATGGAAAACCCGGTATAATTGGATATTACCCGCCAGAACCGGTTGAGATGACCGAGGTGACTGCGGATATCCAATGAAAATGAGGTGAAATCCAACATGGCCATGAAAAAATGTCCCGAGTGCAAAAAAGAAGTGTCTAAAAAAGCGAAAACCTGTCCCCATTGTGGGCATCCTTTGAAACAATCTGTTTCCTTCAAGGGATGGGCCGCCATTCCCGTGGTGTTGGTGATCGGGGTCGTCGCCACCCATCTCTTCGCAATCCAGCAGATCAAGACCGATCTCCAAGTCCGTTTTGAGAAAACAGCCTTGCTCGCCAGTGCCGAGATTCAGATCAATCCGATTACCAATACCGTAACGATCGATCGCAAGAATGAGGTGCTGGATCTCAACGCTGCCGCTGGGGGGGTGCTGAAAGGCTTGGTCGGTGTGCTGGATACTGCTGAGCAGGAAGCCGTTTTGGAGCAGGTACAAGCGACCTGCCGGAAATACCTGGATGTCTATGGGATGCTGGTTCCGTACAAGGTGGCGGTCGCCACGCAATAACGGAAGGGGTGGGGTGGTCCATTGATCCCCTTGGGCTCTGTATGCTAGGGTATCGTGATCAACTTTGAAAAGATGGAGTGAATCATGAGACTATTCGGTTGGTTTTTGCTGATCACGATTCTGGCGGTTGCCTCTGGGCTGGCACAGCCTGACGCCGATTTTCGCTTAACCGTATGCCCCTCCTCGGAAAGTAATCCCCGCAACAGCGAGGGCGATATCGTTGTGTTGAAGGATGGCTCGCTGCTCTTGGCCTGGACACGCTTTCAAGGCCGTGAAGACCACGACACTGCCGTGATCGCCGCCAAAAAGAGTACGGACCAAGGCCGGACTTGGGGAGAAGATTTTGTCTTGCAAGAAAATTTTGCCAGACAAAATGTCATGAGCGTCTCGTTACTCCGAATCCAATCCGACAAAATTCTGCTCTTTTTCTTGGAAAAGAATGCGGATGATGATTTACAGGTCTGGGTGCGGGCAAGTGAGGATGAGGCCAAAACCTGGAACGCGCCCCAACGCATCACCCAGGGGGGTGGTTATCATATCGTCAACAATGCCCGGGTGATTCAACTACGGTCCGGCCGGATTTTGGTCCCCATCGCCCTGACGCCGCATATTTCCAGCCTAGGCGGCAAGCAGCGCTGCTTCTGCTATTACTCGGATGATGATGGGGTGACATGGCATGTTGGGGCGGGGGATACCGGGACGGGCAACACCCCCGCCATGGAGCCGGGGCTGGTGCAACTGAAGGACGGCCGTGTGATGATGATCATCCGGACCGTGCTGGACCGGATCTACCAAGCCTACAGCGGCGATGGCGGCCTGACCTGGAGCGATGCTACCGCGATGGACTTGGTCGCGCCCGCCGCTCCCGCGACGATCAGCCGCGTGCCCTGGACGGGCGATTTGCTGATGGTGTGGAACAACAATCCCTTGGGATACAAGGCTGGGTGGCAAGGTCGCTCGCCCCTGACAACCGCATTGAGCCGGGACGAAGGCAAAACCTGGGAGGAGGTCCGCGATATCGAATCCATTCCCCAATCCGGCTATGGCTATACTAG
>JAVFAP010000211.1:0-6999 GCA_034002445.1 bacterium
TTTCTGAGCCCCTGCATCTTGCCTGTCTATCCCACCGGCGCAACCGCCTGGATGGACCCAAACGGGGATCGGGATGGCGGACTGGTGGCCTTGAATTTCCATTCGATTGCTTCACGCTGCGCAAGAAGTCTTGTGATCAGTGAAAACAAAATCCTCAGAAAGACCAGAATTTCCATTCTTTTACTTCTGATTTCTTCTCGAAGTGGAATGAATTGATCCAAATTCAGTTATACTAGATGAGAGGCAATGATGAGCCCAATGGCCTGAGTTAAACCCCTGTGTCCGTTTTCAGAGGCGTGGCACATCAATCATTCGGTCTTCTCAAGGAATGGGCGAATCCTTTCCACGAAGTACAGCCTAGCGAATCATTGAGAAATAATCTAGAGCAAAGAACGATAAGGTCAATCTAATCCATTGGATATCCCTTCATTTTCTCCTTCAGTGGGAGGAGGGAAAGTCCCCAGTTAGGGGAAGACGGGCATGGGATGTTTGGAAACTGGCCATTCTTATTACTCGGCAGGGAGTCTGATTTGCATGTCTATTGAACGTTTTGTCAAAACTTTACCGGAATTACAAGAAATTGCCCAAAAACTAAAAGTCCTGGCCCAGAAAAGAAAAAATGGAATCATCCGGTATCAACAAACAGTGTTCGATTCTTGTTTCATCGATCGAGGCCGCATCAATCTGAACCGGTGTGGCTTGATTACCTCTTACAATTCCGAAGATCTGGATGAGCGGATCTTCTCTTCCATCCATGGCGAAGAACTCTTTCCGTTCAATATCCCCGAATTTGAAGAATGGCGCAAGCGGGAGGAAATCCCCTTTGTCTTTACCCATAAAGGCTATGCGTTGCCAACCGGCACCATCGAAGAATACCGCCCCATCCCCAATAATTACGAGCAATGGGATGAAGACTTCCGCCTGTTCACCCAGGAATACAAGAACGAACGCATCACCCGCGATTTTGGGGTCAAGCAGCAGATTATCGTCAACTCCCGCGGTGGGATCCTGATTTTATCCCGCCCTCTTTTCGCCCTGTATTACCGCCAGGGGTACAGCCCGAATATGGTGACCCGCAGTTTGGGGGCCTATGTTTCCACCAACGAGGAGATTGACCGCCTGCCCAATCTCATCCGCTATCTCTCCGATCCCACGCCCGGGGGCCGCATCCGCAACGCTCCGACTTTTACTGACGCCTTCGCGCAATTGCATCAGATTTCCCACCGCATCGTTTACCCCGATCTCAAATCCGCCGGCATGGCGAATCATCTCACCCATGATGTGATTATGTTGTGCGGTGTCCCCGTGCACGAAATTTTTGGGCATCAGTTCGAGGAGCCCATTCTGCCTCTGCAAGTCGGGCAGCAGTCGCTTTTCCCGGTCGGGAAGAATGTGCAAAATTCAAAAATCGTGCTCAGCGATGATCCCCGCCTGCGCATCGAGGGCTTGGAAGCCCTGGGATCCTTCCATTATGACGCCTATGGACGCCCCACCCGCAAAAAAGTCCATATCCAAAACTCGGAAGTGAAGGAGCATTTGGGTTCGGAATATGTGGATTTAAAGAACCTCGATACCTTCCTGGGGATCAAACAAAGTGATTCCCTCGGGAACGCCCGCCAGGGTTCCGAAGGCTTTTTCCCCCAGCCTCGCATGTCCTGCACCGTTCTCGAAGGCCAGGAAATCGAAGACATCTCCTGGGATGGCAAACTGCTGATGGTGCCTTCGCAAGGGTATGTCCTGGATGGCAATTTTTTTAAATTGCTCTCCAACGAATGTTACAAAATGGGAGCCAACGGCCAGCCGCAGCGGGTTTGCGCCTTGGAAGGCAGCCGGGCCATCTATGACGCCATGATCGGGATGCACATTCTGCCAGGTATTTCCTATCATATCGGCAGTTGCAGCAAACCCTGTGTCTTGGAGGAGGGGAACGAGTCTGAAATTACCGTTTCCATCTTTACCAATCACCAACTTTGGGAAAATTTGACCTTGCGCTCCGTCTGATCTCAGCCATGGGATTGGTGGAGGAATTGACCCATTTCTTGGTCTTAATGTTGCGGATACGCTGGAATTGGCTTACCCTAGGGGAGGTTTGGAAATGGTTCAATTTTGAAAGGTGTTTTTGTCATGATTATTGATGTTCATACCCACATTTTCCCCGATCATATAGCGGCGGATGCGGTAAAAGCCCTGGCTGAAGAAGCCCACGTCGAGGCGTTCTCTGACGGGACCAAACAAGGGTTGCTGGTATCCATGAACGCCGCGGGAATTACCCAATCATGGTTGCAGCCAGTGGCAACGAAACCGAAACAAGTTCCCTCCATCAACGCCATGATGAAAGAGATACAATCCGTGGATGGCGATCGCTTCGTTTCGTTTGGGGCCATCCATCCGGATTGTGAGGATCTGCCCGGAATAATCTATGATCTGGCGGAGAGCGGCATACCTGGCATAAAAATTCATCCCGAATACCACCGCATCCGTCCCCTGGATGAGCGTCTTTTTCCCCTGTACGAAGCCTTGGTGGAAGAAAATATGGCAATTCTCTACCACGCCGGCGTGGATATCGGTATCCCCACGCTGAACAGTACCCCCGAGGATTTCGCTATGTTACATCACAAGTATCCCAAACTGCAGTTGATTCTGGCGCACATGGGGGGCTATCAACAATGGGCGGACGTGGCCCGGGATTTGGCGGGATTGCCGGTGTATCTCGATACCGCCTATCTGGTGGGGTTTGAGGATGAGGCGTTTGTCGCCCTCGCCCGCCAGCACGGAACCGACCGGATTGTTTTTGGGACCGATTCGCCCTGGAGCGATCAGGCGGCGGCGGTCGCCAATATCCAGTCCCTCCCCTTTACGGATGGAGAAAAAGAAGCCATCTTTCACACCAACGCCCGCCGCTTTCTCTCGGGTTTGCTTTGAACCCAAACCGCGGCCTTTTTGATCTCCATCGATGGGAGCGAGCCATGAATCTAGCCGACAAACATATATTGTATGGAGTAACCGGCGGTATTGCCGCTTATAAAGCCGCGTTGCTGGTCCGCTTGTTCAAAAAAGCGGGTGCGGATGTCCGGGTCGTGATGACGGCGAGCGCCACCCAGTTCATTACGCCGCTCACCATGGGGACGTTGTCGGAAAATCCAGTCGGGCTGGATATGTTCCAGCAGCAACCCATTCATGATGTCCGCCATATCCGCTGGGCCGATTGGGCCGATCTGGCCCTCATCGCTCCCGCCACCGCCAACACCATTGGGAAAATTGCCAACGGCATCGCCGATGATCTGCTTTCCAGCATGGTGCTGGCGATTCAATGCCCCCTGATTATCGCCCCAGCCATGCACCATCAAATGTGGGCGCATCCCGCGGTGCAGCGCAATCTCGAGACCCTGAAGCAGTTTGGGTACTTGATGATCGAGCCCGGCCAGGGTGCGTTGGCCTCAGGCGATACCGGTGTCGGGCGCATGCAGGATCCGGAAGCCATCTTCCAGTTTATACAAGCCCTCGATATCCCCTGAACGCTCAGCCAACCCCGGATCCAAACAGGCGGGGCGGGGAAGGTGTGCCCGCCCTGTGGATTTCTAGAACCTTAACCAGCGTCATTCTTTGCGGGGCGACGCGAATCTGGCTTATTTTTTCGTATAATCCGGGCACTGCCGGGCATTGGGTTTCTCTGGCCGGGTGCAGATATGCCCATAATTCCATTTGCAGGTATCACACAAAAAAGCGTCCCCATGCAACAGGGACCGCAGCCGCGATAGCCAGGTTTTCCACCGCACGATGAACGAATGCATGGGATGGTCTCCTCTTGTCCTATAGAATTGGTTGCGGTGCATAGCCCAGGCTTTCGCTGCCCGGAAGGCCCCTTGGGACCCCATGACAACCGCTCGCAAGGCGCCTTGGCCTTTGGGATGAAAGGATGGCGCATTTCCTGCGGATTGGCAAGTTTCCCCGCCGCTTGCGTGCCCGCCAAGAGGGGGAGAGAAGCGTGAATATCACCTTCTATAACTTAGGATAACCAAACAGAACGAAATGAGGAGGTTATCCATGATTGGGGCAAGGCGAAAAAAACATAAAAAAATTAAAAAAGTTGGGCCTTGCCGGTTTAATTAAATCAAAAACGGGGTATAGTTTCACCTCGTACAAGACAACGAGTGTTTCGCGAAAAACTTTTTCAGCAAGAATGCGGGACATTGACACCAGAAAAAATTGTCCTATACTTTTTATCTTGGTTACTAAATACGTGGGTCGTTAGCTCAGTTTGGTTAGAGTGCTTGCTTGACATGCAAGAGGTCACTGGTTCAAGTCCAGTACGACCCACCATTTAAGATAAAAATCCTCCCATAATCGCGTTTGCGAAGCGGTGAATGATAGCATAGAGAGCAGAGGATAAGAGACCATAAGGTCTCTTTTTTGTTAGCGTTGACATTTTTAACCAAAAACTTATGAGCGCCTCCGAAATCATTCAAGTATCGATCGAGGGTCGGTCCGGGTCTATCCCGGTTCCGAAGGGAACGACTGTGCTTGCTGCTTTATCGGCGGCAGGGGAAGGCCAGGATCGATCGGTTCTGGCGGCTAAATGGGATGGGAAACTCCTGGATTTAAAGACCCCACTCCAGCAAGACTGTGTATTGACGTTGATTTCCGCCCAAGATGAAAATGGGAAAGAAATTCTCTGCCACAGCACCTCGCACTTGATGGCGCAAGCCGTCCTGCGTCTTTTTCCCGAAGCCAAACTGGCGATCGGGCCTGCCATTGAAAATGGCTTCTATTACGATTTTGACGTCTCCCGCCCCTTTACCCCAGATGACCTGACTGCCATCGAATCGGCCATGGAAGCCATCGTCAAGGAACGTCTCTCTGTCGAACGTTACGAACTAAGCCGTGATGAGGCATTGGCGTATTACCGAAGCACGAACCAGAATTACAAGGTCGAGATCATCGAGGATTTGGGAGAAGCCTCTGTCAGCTTCTACAAACAGGGTGATTTCACCGATATGTGCCGGGGGCCGCATGTGCCGGATACCGGCTATCTGCGTCATTTTAAATTACTCACCATCGCGGGCGCCTACTGGCGTGGGGATGAAAAACGCCCCATGCTGCAACGTATTTACGGCACCGCCGCCGCCACCAAGCAAGAACTCAAGGACTATCTCCATAAGCTGGAAGAAGCGCGCGAACGCGATCATCGCAAGATCGGCAAGGAACTTGATCTCTTCAGTGTGCACGAAGAGGCAGGCCCCGGCTTGATCTTCTGGCACCCCTTCGGAGCGCGTATTCGCAATGTGATCGAAAATTTCTGGCGCGAAGAACACTACAAGCGGGGTTACGAACAGGTCTTCATTCCGCACATTCAGCGCGAGGATCTGTTCCGCAAATCGGGGCACTTGGATAATTATCATGAGAACATGTTTTCCCCGATCGAAATGGATGGCGCCAACTATTACGCCAAGCCCATGAACTGCCCCGGCCATATACTGATCTACAAAACCCAGCTGCACAGTTATCGTGATCTCCCCATTCGTTATGCCGAACTGGGTACAGTGTACCGCTACGAGCGCTCTGGTGTCTTGCATGGCTTGCTGCGGGTGCGGGGATTTACCCAGGATGACGCCCACATCTTTTGCCGTCCCGATCAACTCGCGGACGAGATGAATGGTGTCATTCAACTCGCCGATTTCATGATGGAAGCCTTTGGGTTCGAGTACAAACTCTGTCTTTCCACCCGGCCCGAAAAATCCATTGGCTCGGATGCAATCTGGCACTTGGCCGAAACCACCTTGCGGGAAGTGTTGGTAAAACGCGGCAAACCCTTCGATGTGGAAGAAGGCGGCGGGGCGTTTTACGGACCCAAAATCGATGTCAACCTGTTGGACGCGCTGGGCCGGATGTGGCAAGGCCCCACCTTCCAACTCGATTTCAACCTACCCGAACGATTCGATGTCGATTATGTCGACCGCGATGGCGAGCGCAAGAAAGTCGTCATGATTCATCGCACGGTCCTCGGCTCCATGGAGCGCTTTCTGGGGAACCTGATCGAGCATTATAAAGGCGCGTTCCCTGGCTGGCTCAGCCCGGTCCAGGCGATTGTGATGCCTATCACCGATGACGCGTTGTCCTATGCCGAAAATGTGCATAGCCAATTGCGCAAAGCGCAAGTTCGTGTAGAATTAGATGACCGGAACGAGAAGATCGGCTTTAAAGTCCGGGAGGCCGAAAAACGTAAAATCCCCGTGATGCTGGTGGTCGGCAAGAAAGAAGCCGAAGAGGGCACTGTCTCCATTCGGGCGCGGGGACGCCAAGACCTTGGCACAATGTCTCAGCAAGAGGCATTCGAATATATCAACACCGTAACAGCAATCCCAAAGAGCGAAATATAAGCAGGGATAATACTAGGGAAGGGAGTGTGATTCTCAATTAGAAGAAAGGTATCATTTAAGAGGGATGTTCCCCGGGATGAAACGCGAATCAATGAGATGATTCGGGATAAAGAAGTCCGTCTGATTGGGGAAGAAGGCGATCATGCGGGGATCATATCGACGCAGGAAGCGTTGAGCCGGGCACATGCCGCGGGCTTGGATTTGGTTGAAGTGAGTGGCAAATCCAAACCGCCGGTCTGTCGAATCATGGACTTTGGCCAATACAAGTACCAGCAAGCCAAAAAGGTCAAAGAAGCCAAGAAAAAACAAAAACTCATTGTCGTAAAAGAAATTAAATTACGGCCGCGGATCGATCAACACGATTACGATTTTAAATTAGGGCACGCGACCAAATTTCTGGAACATGGCGATAAAGTCCGCTTTATTCTGCAGTTCCGGGGACGTGAAATGGCCCACAAGGATATCGGTCGGGCTGTTATGGAACGGGTCATTGCCGATTTGGAAGGCTGTGGCTTGGTCGAACAACCTCCCAAGGAGGAGGGGCGCTTCATGAATATGACCCTGGCCCCCGCTCCGTCTACCAAAAAAAAGAAATCGAAGCAAGATTCTGCTGATATTGATA
>JAVFAP010000212.1:0-6995 GCA_034002445.1 bacterium
CCATGATTTGTAACTCAACGAGTTACAGACCACCTGGAGTAATCCATTTCTCCCACTCTTGCCGATTCTCAAAAAAGAAAAAATCTTAAGATTGATAAATTCATCCGGCCAAGAAGCGAACGGTTGCATACGTTTTTCCATTTTATATATATAGATGTGATATACAATACAATTGGGTTGGCATATCTCTTGCTTTGTTCATTTCATCATCGATTCGAGGTCATCCCATTGTTTCCCCTCGCCAAAGGAGAATCGCAGTCATAATGAACCACAATCCGCCCTTGTTACTGCATGAAATCATCCCCGGGATCACCCATAAATCCCGCAACCTCCTCATGAATATCTCGGGACACCTGCAATTGATGAGCCGGGCCACTTCTCCCGCCCCACACCAAGCCAAGTGCGAGGAACTGATCGAGAGTTGTAATCAGATTCTCCTCTTGCTGAACCGCCTGGAAGAGGTCATGAAACAGCAGAAGCATCCAGAGGAAGAATTCGATCTTCTCCGGTGCCTGGCTCCGGGGATGGAGGATACCCCGCCTTTCTTGATTGAAAATCATACCCGCATCACCCCTGTGTGGATTCAGGGGAATGCCGACCGGTTTTGCCTGGCTCTGGACTTTTTAAGACAAGCCATTGTAACCTCAGACTCCCATACCCCGATTCGCATCGAAGTGGGGGATGAAATTCCCGAGGATTCTCCATTTAGCCATTTGATTCGCTGGAGCCATAAAGAATGGATTCATCTAGCGTTCTTCCTACCCCAAGAAAACGCAACCGAGATTCTTTCTTATACAAAATTCTTTGATCCCCTGAGTCCGTTCGACCTGCAACGGTGCTACCTGGCCGCATTTGCCCATATCATGGAAAGCCATGGAGGAAAGATCGAAATCCCCTGCCCTCAAAACACAGAACTGCATGTCATTTTGCCTCGTGCCACCGTCACGGCCTTGCCGTGACAAGCGATCATCCTGGATGGCCTGTGACGGCCACTCTTGCATGACCTCCCACTATCTCTTCCTTTTCGGATGGTGTATTCTCGGTAAAGAATACCAACCGGAGTCCTCTATTGGACCGGACCGAATTAAATCCTGAGGAGGGAGACCCATGCCTTCCCGCAAGCCTATTTACCGCCGAACATTTATCACATCCACCAGTCTGGGTGTCTTGGCTTTATGCAAAGGGAGCCATGGAGCCGATCCCCTCCACCGGGTAGGGATTCGCCGATGCAGGCGTTATCGATATGAAGAAATCCACGAACAACTCTCCCAACTTTTTGAGCAGATCGGCGGCATACCAGACCTGGTACGCGGGAAAACCGTGAGTATCAAAGTCAACTTGACCAATGTCCGCCCCAATCCGGTCTATACCCTTCCCGCTATCGAAACCGTCTATACCCATCCCCTGGTGGTCTTGGCCTCGTGCACGTTGTTCCATGCCTATGGCGCCAACCGAATCATTATTTGTGAAAGCATGACCCGCAATGATGAGACCAAGGCGATCTACAACGCCTGTGGCTACAACACAGCCGTTTTTGAGTCCATGGTCCCCATCCTGGAATGGGAAAACACCAAGAATAAGGGGACCGGAGGCAAGTACCATACCCTCCCCGTGGGGGAGAACGCGTACGCGTTTACTTCTTTTGATTTTAACCACCGTTACGTAGAAACCGATGTGATGGTCTCGATCGCCAAAATGAAAAACCACGATATCTGCGGGCTGACCCTCAGTCTAAAGAACATGTTTGGTGCGCCGCCGAACGCGATCTATGCCGAACCCGGCAAGGAATCGACCACCAGCGCCAAGGGAGCGCTCCATTCCGGCGACAAAAACACCCAGATGCCAGGTGTGATTCTCCCCGTTCTCCATCCAGGGGAAGATGGATACCGCCTGCCCCGTATCATCACGGATATTTGCCGGGCACGTCCCATCGATCTGGCTCTCATCGATGGCATCACCACCATGAGCGGCGGCGAAGGCGAGTGGAATGGCAAACAATTGGGCTTGGCCATCCCCAACGTGCTGATCGCCGGCCGCAATCCAGTATGCACCGATGCGGTAGCGGCCGCAGTAATGGGTTTCGACCCTCAAGGCGCGGGATGGAAAAAGCCCTTTCCCAATGCCGAGAACACCCTGAAAATGGCCGCCGACCGCGGCTTAGGCCAGAACGATCTCAGCCAGATCGAAGTGCTGGGTCTGGAGATTGCGCAAGCCCGCTACACCTTCATGCATGGAAAAAAACGGGATTAAAATCATGAACCCTTTACGTTTTTTACTGCTTCTTTCCCTTCTTTCTCCTTTGAGTCCAGTCATGGGAGACGAGCATGTACCCGCATTTCAATACAATCATCAACACACCGGCCTAACCACAAATCAAGGCCCCGCGACGCCAGCCTTGCGCTGGTCGTTTCAAACCCAGGGGTCCCTAACAGCCTCCCCCATTATCGATCCAGAAGGGACCATCTACCTAGCCTCTACAGACAACACGCTCTATGCCATCCACCGCGACGGGAAGGAAAAATGGCGGTACGAAGCCGAGGATGCCATCTTCGGAACGCCAGCGCTCGCTCCAGACCAAAGCATCGTTTTTGGAGATCTGGCAGGAAAACTTTACGCCATCCGCCCGGATGGCTCAGAAAAATTCGTCTATCCTCTCAACTGGGGCAAGGACCGACGCATCGTTACCGGGCCCACCATCGATCCGAACGGGCAGATCTATCTTGTCTCATGGAACCAGGAATTGCGAGCACTGAACGCAGAAGGGGTCACCCAATGGCGAACCACTCTCAGCGATCTGCTCAGTTCCCCCCCGGTGCTGGATCCACATGGCAACCTCTATATCGCGGAGATGGATGGAAGCCAATGCGCAATCCATCAGTTCAAGCCCCATTCCGCAACCAAGCAATGGACATTCCGCATTCCCCTGGATACCAGCCAACCCCGCCTGTTCTCTGCACCCACCATCGATCCCCACCGAGATACGCTTTATGTGGGCTTGTGCAATAATCAAACCGGAGGCCTGTTGGCGCTGGACCTGCTTACCCAGACCGAAAAGTGGACGGTAAGCCTGCCCAAGGGAGTGATGGCCTCACCCGCCCTGGGGCCAGAAGGGACGGTGTATATCGGGTGTCTGGGTGGTGCCTTGGAAGGATCGAACGATGGGATGGAAAAGACAGAATATGGGCTTCTGTACGCGATCGATCCCGATACCCATGAAATCCTATGGACATTCCAGACCGAAGGCTACTACATATTCAGTTCGCCCAGCGTGGATGGCAACGGGATCATTTACATGGGAGACAGTGATGGAATCCTGTATGCACTTTCCTCGGAGGGGAAGGAATTATGGCGGTTCACCACCCAGGCCAACATCGCCTCCTCCCCCGTAGTAGGCCCAGATGGAACATTGTATGTAACATCGTACGACAGCACTCTCTACGCCATCCAGAATCCATCCGCCGCCAGAGATTGGCACTCCCTGGAATAAATACCGCAAACCAGGCCTGGCCGTTGCCAGGCCTGGTTTGGATTGAATCTCAATCTCTCAATCGTTTTTGGGAATCCACGATTGGTACCAACCTTCAATATCCGCTTGCTTGGCGCTTCCCGCATGAACAACCACCCGGTAACGCAAGGTCAGGTCTTCCCCTTTTTTCAGTTCCAGTTTTCCCTCCTTCAGCCAGTTGAACGGCGTGGGTGAAAAGAACCCATAATCCCGGGAAAACCATGGTGAGGGGTGCCAGGGATTTTGGGGCGAGTCCATGATGGCCAGCCCTTCAAAAACGCCGGCACGCAAACCGCCGAAATCAATCCATTCCGCCAGTTGTCCCGCAGTCGCTTTTTCTCCAGCCTGCCCCCGGGAACTGATCATCGTCCCTCCTTGCGGGATCGACAGTTCGGGGGTAATCCGCGCGGCAAAAAGGGAGTGGTTGGTATTGAGGATCGTCACATCCATCTGGGGATGCAGGGTGAGGGTGAAATCAAGAATCCGAACGGTTGCGGTGGGAGCCTGAATCACCACCGTCCGACTATCGCGGAAGGGAGATGGAGCCCCTGGACGAGACCAGACACACTCTTGCCGAAACTCGATCCGATCGCCTTCCGCTTGAATCAACTCTATTTTATCCGAGAGAATCTGGCCGCGTTCGTTCCCTTCTTGCCAGTAATTGCCCCCGTTGACCCTGTCACAGCCAAAGAACAACGAATGATGGTGGGGGTAGGGCTCCGAAGTTTCCGTGGTAATACTTTTACCGCTCACCGGTCCGTTGACGGGGAAAAAATAGGGATACTTTTGCTGGGTTGAGAATTTGTACACCGTGAACAATGCCCCATCCACCGTGACGGCCAATTGATCTTCACCCATCGATGCGTTCAGTACCGGTTCCGCGGAAAGAGATCCACAGAAAAAACCAGCAATGCAACATCCCAAAATAATTCGATGCAGGTCCATGCCATGCCTCCTTGAAATTGAATGCAAGCCTGTCAAACCATGTCTCATCATACAGAAGTGACATCGTTTGCTTGACTTGAACCAACCGTTATGGTTTAGGGTATTATAGGGGAAAGGGGGATGGGGGGTAAGGAAACGATGCGAAGAGGCGACTAAACAGAACAAAGGCGCGGAAGAGATCCGCGCCTTTGGTCATAGATCAAGTTTAGGAAACTTAACGGCGTTTTACCCCGAAAAATTCCGCACGGCGGTTTTGCCACCAGCAGGATTCTTCATGGCAAGCGGCAATCGCACGTTCTTCTCCCCAGCTGCGCGTGACGATCTGTCCCGCATCCAAGCCCCGCTTGACGATATGATCGGCGGTCGCGTTGGCACGGCGTTCCCCAAGAGCCAAGTTGTATTCCGGTGTTCCCCGCTCATCGCAGTGTCCTTCAATCACCAACGAAAATTCCGGGTGATCGACGAAATACTTGGCGATATTATCCAAGCAGGTTACCCATTCCTTTTTGATTTCGGATTGATCGTAATCAAAATGAATCCGGGGGCATACGTTATACTTTTCGATGTCGGGCAGTTGATCAAGCGGTATCATGGCACCAGCCATCGGTTCCCGTTCGGTGGGCCCCGTCGTACCTGGATCGGTTGACGTGGGCTCATACATCGCGGATTTTTCGGCGATTGCATGTGCCCCACCCGGCGCCTTTTGAGCGGAGGAGCAGCCAAACATCAATCCGGCCACTGCGAAGAGGAGCGCGAAACGAAACATACTTGATTGCATTTTCTTCATGAAAGACCTCCCATGAATTCCTTCACTTGGTAATTATTTTTTTAACACCATCATTGAGGGATGGCGTAAAATTCGACCCGGCGATTCAGCCCAAAGGCGGAATCGGTTTTACGTAGATCCAACGGCTTCTCTTCACCCCAGCTGCGGGTTGAAATCCGCTCGGCGGGGATACCCAACTCAATCATCCGTTGCCGGACAACCTCTGCACGCCGTTCCCCTAACGCGAGGTTGTACTCGGACGATCCCCGCTCATCACAATGCCCTTCCAACAGGATATCGTAGTGAGGGTGGTTCAGCAGCCAAGCCGAGTTAAACTCGATGGCGGCGGCGGCTTCCGGTTTAATCAAGGAACGGTCGTAATCAAAAAAGACGCGTTGTGCCAATGTGTTATCCAGCTCATCAAAAGGAATGGGTGTCCCCTTTTGATAGGAGCGAACCTCGATTTCCTGGTTCTCCGGATCGCTGGTTGAATCGCTTTTCACAGCAACGGCATTGGACTTGAGTGGAGAGTGGCTTTTCCAATTCCATCGGAACAGATCGGGGTGATTGGTCTGGGATAAATCGGCCTGATCCAAGCGATTTTTTGCATTTGCCCACTGGATTTCACCAATTTCCACCAATGCCAAGCAAAGAACGAATCCCATGCCGAAGCATACCCACTTAGCCATCGCTCTCACTCCCTGCTATCCTAACCCATAAAACGATAATAGACTACCTCAAGAGAGGTTTCTTGGCAAGAAAGACCCGCAATCACCGGTAAAAAAAGTTGGGGATTCTTCGATTCCTTGCCATGGGATTCGATGTCGCCTCCACCGGATCGTGTTCCCCACTTAATTGGGAGACCAAGCGGGGGAGAGGTTTTCTCCGGGCTGGTACGTCAGGCGGAAGAAACGCTCACCATTGGGCAATAACCGATCCGGGTCGCTAGACATGATATAGATCTCATGCTTTCCGGAACGGTTGGAGGAGAAAGCAATATAACGGGCATTGGGTGACCAGGATGCATTCTGGTTATCGCCGCGCCCATCGGTCAACATCCGCGCGCTTTTGCCATCCGGCAGGACGGTGTAGATATCGGATTGCAGCGAACTGTAAAACCCGGTAAAGGCAATGCGGTAATCCGAAACCCCATCGCTGGCATACGGGACGGGCTCGGGTGACCACATTGGGGTATCGCACTTGCGTTCGATGAAGGAGATGCGCCGGTTGTTGGTGCCATCTACATCCATCAAATACACTTGAGGGCTGCCAATCCGGTCGGAGATATAGGCGATCTGGTTGCCGCTGGGCGACATATCAGGCGCTTCATCGATGGCCTTGTTAAACGTCAACCGCTTGGGATTCTTGCTTCCAGGGGTAAGACGATAAATTTCAAAATTGCCTTCGGCAGATAGCGAGATCAGAAGTTCCTTGCCATTGGGACACCACCGCGGAGTGGTGTTGGTATTCTTGAAACGGGCCAAGACACTCACCTTGCCACTGGCGAGATGCTGAATAAACGCATCGGCCGCATTGCTGTCCTTATAAGACACATACGCCAACTGCGTGCCATCGGGAGACCAATCGGGGAAAAGGGTAACGGAATTGAAGTGGGTGACCTGGGTCAGACTGTCTTTCCAGCCATCGTAGTCGATCAAAAACAATTCCTTCACACGTTTGGAAACGTTTTGATTGATAAAGGCGATCCGCGACTTGGTAATGGGCTTCACCTCTCCATTGGTCAGGGTGGAGATAATATCCCCCGTGGCTTGATGCCCG
>JAVFAP010000213.1:0-6994 GCA_034002445.1 bacterium
ATAATCCGCCAAAACCGCATATAGCTGTTTTTTCAGCAGATCCACTTTGTGGGAATTTGCCGCTTCCATGACATTACCTTGAGGACCAAACGGTACGGGGTAGGCCGGTGCGGGGGGCTGGTTCTCCCCCAATTCTTGCGCGAATTTTTCCCACAGATCCCCCACGGGAGGCTGCGCGGGCTCGTCAGGAGGCGGCGGAACTTGGAGAGGAAAACGAACCTTCATCTGAAAACACAAACCCGTCCCTGGGATCCAATATCCGTTACACCCCTTGGAGAAGAACCCTGATATTTCATAGTCACCACCCAACGCCGTGGATAACACATGATCGATCACCCGTTCCATCACGGCGATGCTTTTCTTGGTCTCCGCGATCCACTCCGTGGCGTATGCCACCTGGGATGGCGCTGGCACGGCTGGCTGGCTTACACCCGCGGACCGCGCCGGCTGGGCAACCATCTCGGTATTCTCCCCAGCAGGGGAAGGCGAAACCGGGGCAGATACGCCGGGGGTTTCCCCCGCCGTGTTAGCCCCTATCGCTTCCTGACCCAACGCCGGATACCCGAATCCAGCCAAAGTCAGGATTACAAAAGTGATAAAAAGTATGGAATTGTGTAGTCGCATGGTATGGTTCTCCTGTTTAATTTTTACTACATTTGCCCTTTTTCCCCCCCAGGGGTGACCGGCATGCCGCGGGTCATGTTCGCGGGGAGAGAGACATAGGCCGTGGATGGCTTCATCCGGTTATCGATATACCGGGCCAACTCATCCGTAAACCGTTTGAATTTCTCATCGGTGAGTTGTTGCCCGCTGACCAGGTAGGTTTTCATCAGGCCCATTTCTTGTTCCATAGCCTCCTGGCGTGCCAAAAATTTCTCATGGGTCGAGTTCAACGTGCTGACGGTTTGTAACAGATCCTGGATATAGGCCGATTGATCCGGCACCACAGGCGCCGTTGGGACAGGCCCCAGGGCCAGCCGCGCCGTCCCCACTTGAATCGCCACCCCGCGCCAGAACCCCACCGCGAAAAGCAGGAAGACCGCCGCCACCGCCACTTTGCCCCAGAAGAACGAGCGCGGTGCCGCTTGTGGCTTCACTGCCAGGGGCAGTTGAATCGGGGGCGGGGCAGCCGCTACACGGCACTCATGCTGGTTCAGAAACTGAAAGGTTTTCTGGAGTTCTTCCATAACCAGAGCGTCCTCGGGATGGGCGGCCAGCCAGGCGGTCAGCCGCTCGTCATCCGCAGGAGCGATTTCTCCGTACAGCCGCTCTACAATCCGTTGTTCCAATTCTTCGCGATTCATGATTCTGACCTCGATGTATAGTCAATCTGACCACCCTGTCTCTTCAGACTTCTTGAAAACAATCCAGTTCCATAATCCCCATCCGCTTCAGTTCCTGCCGCAAAGCCATCAGGCCCCGATACACCCGACTCTTCAAGGTGCTCTCAGGCTCCCCCAGAAGATCAGCCATTTCATCAAATTGAAACCCTTCAAAATGCCGCATCACCAAAGTGACCCGCTGTTCGGCCGGTAAGGCCGCCAAGGCTTTTTCCAGATAGAACTGCAGTTCGCCTTGCTTCACCTGCTCCCGGCTCTGTTCTTGAACCGATAGAACCGGCCCCTCCTCCTGTTCATCGATCGTTTCATGCAGACCGGCTTGCATCGACTTTTTTCGCCCGATCTTATCGATCACCAGGTTGGTGGCGATACGGTAAATCCACGATTGGAACACCCCATCGGGTTTAAATGTCCCCGCCCGGAGATAGAGGCGCAAGAAGAGTTCCTGGCGCATATCCTCCGCTTCCTGGTGGCTAGGTGTGCAGCGCATAAAGTAGCGCAACATCCGCCCATCCCAGCGTTGGACCAGCAGTTCGAAAGCCGCCCGCGAGCCCTCGGCGCTTTCTTGGATCAAGGTTTCATCGGTTATCACCATGGTTGATATCCCACTCTTTGTTCTACCACCTAGTACGATGACCTCACGCCAAAAGACGCATCCATTTCAATCCAATCCGTGTGGGTAGATTCCCCACCCGGTTCCAATCCCTGTGAATCATGCCATAATAGGCCTTTCGATCTTTACATGAGAATGAGGAGAGAGTTGATGCGTTTTGGTCTTTTCTACCTGTTGGCATTCTGCTGGATTTTCCCCGTGGGTTCTCCCGCGGAACCGCAGATTATCTTGAATCATATTGGCTATCCCCCCTCGGCAAGCAAGGAGTGCCTCCTGCCCGGGGATACCCCCACAGCATTTGTCATCTGCCGCGCTGGAACCCGCGAAATCCGCTTTCGCGGCATCATGACGCCACACCAGGGCGATTTTGGCTGGTACCGGATCGGGCGTTTCGATGAATTCTCCGAGAATGGCACGTTTATCCTCTTTGCCGGGGAGGAATCCTCCTACCCCTTTACCATTCACCCCACAGTCTATGAACAGCCCATGCAAACCATTCTTCGCTATTTCTCCATCCAGCGCTGCGGCCCCAGCGAGAGCGGGTACAACGGCCCCTGTCATCTGGATGATGGTTACCGGGTGGAGAATGAGAAGAAAACCGAAAAACACATCGATGTAACCCACGGCTGGCATGACGCCAGCGATCTGCGCAAATGGGTCAGCGCGACCATCTTCGGGATGATCGGCATCGCTAGCGCCTATGAAGCCAATCCGGAATCTTTTTGTCAAGAAGATATCCTTGACGAGCTGCAATGGGGAAACCACTATTTCCTGGGGATGCAGGAGCCCGAAGGCTACATCATGAACCACTGCGCGGGCGACGTCTTCCAGCACGGCGACCAGAACCGCTGGAGCGATTCTGTCTTTCAGAACGACGATGACCGCCTGATCCGTACCGAGCCCTGTCTATTGAACGCCCAGTACAATTTCATCTATACCGAAGCCCAGATGGCCCGCTTGACCCACGAGGTCTCGCCCGCCTACAGTCAGCGCTGCCTGGAAACGGCCGAGAAATGCCTGCAATGGTGCCTGAATCAAGAAACCAGCCAGGCCAACGACCTGGGGGCCGCCGCGGCCGCCTGCGTGCAGTTGTATAAAACCACCCAGGACAGCAAGTACACCGACTTGACAGTTAAATTTCTCGATACAATGCTTGCCTTACAGGTGGATGAACCGATCGACACCGAAACTCCCGTTCGCGGCTTCTTCCGTTACCACGCCCAAACCAACGTTCCACAACAAGATATTTTCCGGGGCTGCTGGCACCTACTCGCACTGTGCGACGCGGTGGAAACCTTCCCTGCCCATCCCAACGTTAAAACCTGGAAGCAGGCAATCTCCCTCTACAGCCAGGAGTATCTGCAACGCCTCGCGGCCCGGAATGGGTTTGGTATCGTCCCCTTTGGCCTGTTCGTCAACAAAGACCCCGGAGGGGCACGGCAGATCGGCGATTACTGGTACCGCTACTTCATGATCCCCCACCCCACCTGGTGGGTAGGCATCAACGCCAACCTGGCCTCGGCCGGTGTGGGACTCGCCAAGGCGGCCAGGATACTAGGCCAGCCAGACCTGCTCGCCCTGGCGCAACGGCAGTTGGATTGGATCGTCGGAAGCAATCCCTTTAACGCCAGCACTGTGACCGATCTCGGGTACAATCAACCCCAAGCGTTCATCAACTGGAACGAGTTCCGCCCCCATACCCCCTTGATTCCCGGCGCGGTGATGAACGGGATTGGCGGAACCCCGGAGGATATGCCGGCCCTCCTACCCAGCCATTGGCAAACCACCGAATATTGGACCCCCATGATTGGCTATACCCTTTGGCTGATGGCGGAGTTACAATAAGGAATGGATCAGAAACCGGGATGAAGCCCACTTCGTCCCGGTTGATAAATGGATAGGATTGGTTTTCCATGATCGCGGATGTCCCTGTCTTTACATTGCTGTATGCCCTTCTTGCCGATAGTTTCGACGCCGTGGTGGGTGTCACCCTCGTTTTCGCGCTGTTTTTTTGGATTTGGCGTGCCGCCATCCCGCATCTGTTTTCCCCTCTGCTTGCGGGACTGCTGACCTACTGCGTCTATGTGGTGCACGGTTCCATCCCCATCTCATCAAGCCCGGTCTTCTTCTTCAGCCTTTGGCTTCCCTTCTTGTTATTCCAGTTCGGGATGCCCTTCCTCAAAGAGAAAATTTCCCAGCCAAGTCCCGCCTCCAGTTGGGGACAACTTGCCCAAACCGGTCTATCGATTGTCATATTTGGCATTCTTTCTTTTCTCTTTTTCACCACGCCGACACTCGAAACCCGTTTTCTTCTCATGCAAATAAGTGTTGGCTTTATTTGCCTGCTGTTGCTGATCCATCTGCAACCACACCGCATTTTCCCCCCGGCCGTGCGGCGCAAGGCAGGCAGGCTGTGTCTTTTGCTAGCCCTGGGCTTCTTTTTACTCCGAGGAACCTTCTGGACTTATACCGCATTCAATGCGGCTCAGAGCGGCCCCGCCGGCAGTTATATCCCCCGGGGGATTCTCTTCGCCCAGCATTGGGCGGAGGCCTGGCAATTCCACGAACTCACGGAAATCATCCAATCCCATTGGTACCTTCGCGCTCGATAAATCCATCCTTCGGCCCACAATTTCCCCTCCGTTACGTTGAGAGCAGGGCACTAATCCCCCGTTCGCGCCAGACTTGCCAAAATCGGCACACCAAAATTCTGGATTTGTCAAAAATGTCAAAACCCACCCACGCTTTGGTTGCCAGACTGTTCATATCCACACCATTTCCATCGCAACCAATCCCCACATCACTTTGATTTATAATGACTTATAAATAATTAAATTTACCCGACTCCGATTTTGAGAATTGTTAATATTGGCACAAAAAATGCGTGTATACAGAATCAGAGAAAACGGTTCCTCTTTCGATTCAGCTTGCATGTCCTTCTTGAACTGAGGGGAACCTAAAATAAAACCTTGAGGCAGGGCGGGTAAAGGAACCACCTCAACTTGCGGAGTGATAAGCAACTTTGACGCACTGGTTGTTCCCTCCAACCGGTTCAGCAATCCGCAAAAGCATCAGCAGCACGCATGAACACCTCGGATGCTTATACCCACACCTCCGCGAACGTGCAACACCGTGTACCATTTGTTTTCCAAACCGCTCCTTCGCTACCCTGCCTTTCTTTTTATTTCTCCAAAGCCCTGGTTCCCCCAGGGCTTTTTTATTGCCCCTCTTGGGAGCAAAATACCGCCACTCCCCCACCAAGCTTTGACAAATTTGGCAAACTCTCTGAAAATATAGCGGATCCATCACACCGATGCCGCCACTTACACCATGATTCTGTCCCAGGTTGACCATGATGAATACTCCAGAGATCCTGACGATTCCCAAAGCCCATATACTGGTCGTGGATGATGATGAAATTGTCTGCAAGTTGGTCAGCCGTGCCCACAGCCAAAAGGGGCATCTTTGTACCACCGCCGCCAGTGGCGAGGATGGGCTGCGCGCCATCCACGAACAACGCTTTGACCTGATTATCACCGACATGGTCATGCCCGGCTTTGACGGGGTGACCTTTGTCAACACCATCAAATCCATCGACGCCAGTATCCCGGTCATCATGATGACCGGGTACAGTTCCATCGACTTGGCCGTCAAAGCGATGAAAGCGGGGGCATTCCATTTTCTCGCCAAGCCGGTGCGCATGGCGGAACTGCTGGTCTATGTCGAAAAAGCGCTGGCCTCCCATGAAATGCTGGTGGAAGTGAAGGAACTGAAGGATCAACTAAAAAGTTACCAGCACGCCAGCGCCATCATCGGCAGCAGCCAGGCCATGCGGGAGATCATAACCAAGGTGGAGCAGATTGCTCCCAGTACCGCCAATGTATTGATCACAGGGGAAACCGGCACAGGCAAGGAGATGATCGCCGATGTCATCCATGCACGATCCCCCCGCGCGGCCAAGGCCTTGATCAAAGTGAATTGCGGCGCCTTGCCGGAAACGTTATTGGAATCAGAACTCTTCGGCCATGAAAAAGGGGCGTTCACCGGTGCCTACAAAGAGCATCAGGGGCGCTTTGAAATGGCGGATGGGGGGTCGATCTTCCTGGACGAAATCGGGGAGATGAGTCCTTCGGCCCAGGTCCGTTTGCTGCGGGTGCTGCAAGAAGGCCAGTTCGAGCGGGTGGGCAGTTCCAAAACCATCCATGTCGATGTCCGCGTCATTGCCGCAACCAACCGGGATTTACAGGACTTGGTGAAACAAGGCAAATTCCGCGAAGATTTATTCTACCGGATCAATGTCTTTCACCTCCATCTCCCGCCGCTCCGGAACCGAAAGGGGGATCTGGCGCTGTTGGCCTCTCACTTTATTCATAAATACGCCGAAAAAAACCATAAGGCGGTTCAGGGTCTGGGCCAAAACGCTTACAGATTGCTGGAACGCCACCCCTGGCCAGGCAATGTGCGCGAATTGGAGAACGTCATCGAACACGCGGTGATCATGGCGCGGGGTGACCGGATTCTCGAAGAGAATCTCCCCGATCTCTTCCATGCCAAGGAAAAAGAGAAACAGAAAAAAATCCTCATTCCGCTGGGTTATAGTATGCGGGACGCGGAAGGCATCATTCTGCGGCGCACACTCGAGATGACCCAGGGCGACAAAGAGGCGACCGCCCATATTCTCGGCTACAGCCGCCGTACCCTCTACCGCAAAATCCACGAGCAGAACCTGCCATCCAACTATGGGACCAGCAAGACCGGGGGTTCTCCACGCCACGCGGATCCCACAGAATAAAAATCATGAATTTTAATCCATTTTCCGGGATTTTTTTGCCTCTTTCCTGGGAAGGAGTATAATCCAACACCAGACAGCCGTATACCATGGAATCCATTGCCAAGCCATGTCGTTGAAAGCCGTAGCGAGCCTTGCCACAGCAGCGAGCGATGTATGAATAACCGCACTTTTTCTTTTTTGGTAAATGCAGGGTTCTTGCTTCTCCTTTTGAGCCAAACGACCTGGGTTTGGAGTGAGGCCGTTTGGATT
>JAVFAP010000214.1:0-6985 GCA_034002445.1 bacterium
AACGCACAACGAGACTGTGGAAGAAAGTTGTGAGAAGATTTTGGCCAAACTGCGGGAACTGGGTTACATTGAGTGGTAGAATTTTCTGAATACAAGAAGAAAGGGGGCGTGAAAGCGCCCCCTTTCGGTTTTTTTGGGATGGAATAGGATGCTGTAGGAGTGGAAGGCGGGTGGGCTTGCTCCTATAATCTTGCCAGCCTTGAAAAATGGGAACGTTTTACTCCCATTCCATCGCGAATGGATGGGGGACTATCGCGGGTTCGGCAGGGGGGATTGACGTTACAGAATCTGTCACCACGCGTTAGTGAATGAAGGTGTATACGTTGGAAAGGCTTTATTCGATGAAGACGGTCTTGGTTTTCGTATTGATGGTTTGGCTCTCGGTCTGGTCATCGTCCTCTGGGTATGCGCAAGGGGAGATCGCGGTACGGGAAACCTTTTTCCGTTATGCGCCTGCAGTCTATTCGATCAGTGTGGAGATCCCCAAAGAAATTGTGGTGCAGCGCCTGGAAAAGTCGTTGACCGATTTGCGCAAATACGCCGAAAACTTCACCACGGTGATTGCCAATACTGCGGGCAATCCGCTGGATTACAGTGTGCTGGAAAACAGTGTCAGCGAGATGGAAAAGCAGCTGGATGTGATGCGGGAGAGCCAGGCTACCAATAAGATGCGCTATGTGAGCGGGGTGGGATTCGCGGTCCATCCCCATTACCTGGTCACCTTGAGCACGGTGGTGCAGAGTGTGACCGAGGGGGGGCAGATTACCCTCTATGATAATTACAAGCGGGAGATCAACGCCAATATCAAGGGTGTGGATACCGTCGCGGGTATTGCGGTACTCTCGGTCGATGATGTGACGTTCCCCAATTATGTCGATATCACCCAAATCCCCACCCCCCTGCCGGAGACCACCTATGTGATGTCGATCCAAAGGCCGTATGAATTGCCGGCATCGCCGTTTTCGGGGATGATCGGGGGCTATTTTCGCCGTACCAACTGGTTTGAACTTGAGCAGTATATCCAGTCCTCGGTTCCCTTGTATCCAGGGAATGAGGGCGCGCCGGTTTTCAGTCCTTCGGGGCGCCTGGTGGGGATGATTGCGGGCAAGTACCAGGTGGAAGGGTGGCCGGGGATCAGTTTTTTGATTCCCTCGGAAATGGTGATTGATTCGGCGATGGAGATTATTCAATCCGGGGCGAGAGAGCGGGGATGGATACCCGGGCTCGACTTGCAGCAATCGCAGAATGGAATTCTGGTCCAATCGATCGATGCCAAGAGCCCCGCGGTCAAGGCCGGGTTGAAGAAGGGCGATTTGATTATTGGATTTCAAGATAAAGAAATGAAAAATAAATGGCAGTTTCTGCAAGCGTTGCTGGAGACCAAGCCCAATCAAATTGTCAAAATATGGGTTCAGCGGGATAACACGCCCCGCTGGGTGCATGTAAAGACCGAAGTGCGGGGGCCGGCGGTTCCATGACAGGTGCGGCAGGGTCCGTCTGGGCATGTCAATAGCGTGTTGATGAAGCGGGTGCCAGGGGTGTGTCCTCTGGTATTTTTATGTGATGTGATGCCGCATGGCGTTCTTTCGGGAGGGGAGAGAGACCGCGGTGAAACACATCGTCGTTTTAGGGTGGTGGAGCCATCCCTTCTTTCCTGGCAAAAGAATAGGTGATTTGATCTTGCGAGTACGAACCCTCCTCTGTTTTTTTCTGTTCAACCCCATAACCTTTTTGTTTGCGGCGGATTCCGGTCCCGTTTCCTTTCAAGCGATGATGGAACGTATTGTCGATCTGGATACGCTCTATCTCCCTCCAACGTCCCGAGCGCAGATGTTTTCCAGCTATGACCGGGAGAAGGGCAACCGGGATGATCAAGGGATGATCCGTCAGGAGGGAGACTGGAAGGTCGTCGCCGAGATGACGGGGCCGGGGGCGGTAACACGGATCTGGACATCCAAGCCCACGGGCACCATCCAGATTTTTATCGACAATCCCGATACGCCGGTACTGGAGGTGCCGTTCAAGAATTTGTTTAACGGCAAGGTGGCGCCGTTCGAAAAGCCGTTTGTACATGGGACGATCCAGACGGAAGGGCCGCATTGGAGTTATATCCCCATCCTCTACAAGTCGTATTGTAAGATACGGCTTTCGGAGGCGAGTTTTTATCAAATCGAATACGCGGTGTTTTCCCCAGAGACGGAGGTTCAGCCTTTTCGCTATCCTCCCACGAAAGAAGAAGACAAAGTCATCAAGGAGGTGGGGAAAAAATTTGTGCCATCGGTGAAGACCCCTTTTGCAGTGGGGAAAACGCTGAGCGAGAGCAAGTTCACAGAGAAAGTGCCTGCGGGCGAAACGATTCAACTGGCCTCCTTTGCGGGTCCCGGCGTCTTGCGCGGATTTCGGTTGTATTGGGGCCGGGGAGATGCGGACCTGGGCCGGGATTTGCTGGTGAAGATGTACTGGGATGGAGAAAAGAAGCCCAGTGTGCATGCGCCAGTCCACGATTTTTTTGGCAGCCGAACCCAAACCCTGGCACTGGGGGTGGAGTCGGGCAGTGTGCGCTATTGTTATTTCCCCATGCCGTTTCGTACCTCGGCGCGGATTGAACTGGAAAACGAGAACTTACAACGGGCCTATTCGATCCGGGGTTCGTTTTACCTGCAGACGGATGTGGAACTGCCCTTGGAAGATTTGCGCAAGTTTCACGCTTACTGGAAACGGGAGAACGAGACACGGGCTACGCCAGTGACGTATGCGGAGCCCTTTGCGGCTATCCCCTGCGATCCTCAGCAGAATTATGTGGGATTGGAGACTTGGGGAACCGGTCATCTGGTGGGACTGACGGTTTACCGCACCCCATCCCCGGAGAGCGACACCATGATTTTTGTGGATGGGCCCACGTGGCCGCCCGCCTTGCCTGGATGCGGGAATGAAGGCTTTTTCGATATGGCGGGGAAGATTCAGACCATCGATTGGCCGCTGGCTGGGGGGATTCAGAATTTCATGCGGCTGAACTGCGCGGTCCGCTTGTTTTTATCCCAGCCCATCGCGTTTGAGCAGGGGCTTTCGCTGACGATGGAGCATGGGCCATCCAACTTGCGGCACAAGGATTACTCCACGACCGCGTATTGGTATGAGACCGAGGCGAGTGAGATTACCCGCTGGATGCTGCCCCCGGGTGCCCGTCATTTTCGTCAGGAACCCTTAGCCAAGCCGGTTTATGTTGTAGAAGAAGGGGTCGCGGTCCCTGCCTATGATTTTTATGAAAGCGACCGGCTGGCAATTGAAGCCATTGGCGGGCATTACGAACCGCAGGACATGCTGCCTTACGGGACAGACTGGAGCGAAAACCAGCAAATCTTATTCAAAGCATTTGACGCGGGGGGGCTGATCCGGTTTGTGTATCCCCCGATGCCGTATTCTGGATGGTACAGTTTTGACGGCGTCCTGACGCAGATGCCGGATGGGGGAACGGTCCAGATCGAGATGAACGATGATGTTGTCATCCGTGATCTTTCGTTGCAGGGCAGGGAGAGACTCCCGAAGCGGGCACGGTCCAAACAGGCTGTTTTCCTTCATGCCTCGGATCAGCCGGAGATTACCATTCGGCTGCAAGGCATGCCTGCGGAGAAGAAGCAGGTTTATGTGGGGATCGATACAGTGGGGCTGGTATCGGTGGATGCGGAGTGCCAGGCCGTGTCGGTGGTGGGGCCGCTGGGGCTCCCCGGCGATCCGCAGCGTCCCAACGGGCGGTGGGTGCAATCCCTAGATGGGCATAAACTGCTGCTGGGTTATGATGACAAGGATCAGGATCTGATGCCCTCGGTGGATCTTCCCGCGAATGCCCAAAAGCGGTTCGACATTGGCCACCTGGTTGCCGAAGCGGGGATGAACGAGGGGCTGTGTTTGGTCCGTTGGAATGTCGAAATGGAACACGCGGGGATTTACCGGCTGGATATTGGTCCGGGGACGGTTACCCCTTTTTTGCTTCAGGAAGAAGAGAATCAAATTAAAGCGTTGAGCCGAAAACTGATGGTGAACGGGGTGGTATTGCGGGGGAGTGAAACAGTGCGGTTCGATGCAGAACAGGGTATGGTTTTGCCCTACCGGTACAATGTGCCGTTGAAGGAAGGGATGAACGAGATTGCCTGGTTATTGCGCTGTGACCACAAGACCCAATTTTTTGCTACTCTGTATGGGGCGGGGAAACCTTAAAAGGGTATCTTGTTCTTTACCGGGAACGAGTTGAATCGAAACGAGGGACGCGTTGAATCAACGCGTCCCTCGTTTCTTTTGTGCGGTTATACGCCTGTTCGCTTGAAACTGGGGACCAGGGTGGCGTCGTAGTGCTCGAGGAGTTGCCGCAGTTTTTGCTGCATTTGCTGGCGAATTTCAAAATAGGCGGGGTCGTCGATCATGTTGTGCATTTCCTTGGGATCGGTTTCCAGATCGTAGAGTTCGTTCAGATCGAAGACACCGTGGTAGTGCATGTATTTATAGCGTTCGGTACGGACGCCGAACACGGTGGGAGTTTGCGGAAAGGCGTCTTCCCAAAAATACTCGTACAGCATGGCGTCCCGCCAGGGGATGGATTCTCCCTGGAGGAGGGGGAGGAAGGACTCGCCTTGAACACTGGCGGGGATCGCACACCCGGCGGCGTGAAGAATGGTCGGGCAGATATCGACATTCAGCACAATCGGGTCCAGGCGCTGGCCGCCCTGAAACAGTTCCGGGCAGTGAGCCAGGAAGGGGACGCGGATGGATTCTTCGTACATGCAGCGTTTGTCGATGAGGCCGTGCTCGCCATGCAGGAAGCCGTTGTCCCCCATGAAGAGGATGAGGGTGGAATCCAGAATTCCTTGCTTTTCCAAGGTTTGCATTACCGTGCCGACACTCTCGTCCACGGCCAGCATGGTGCGGTTGTAGTCACGGATGAAGCGGTCGAAATAGGTGTGGTCATGGTACATGTAATCCACCCCGTGCCAGCTGTGCCGCTGTCGTCGCACCCAGTTGGGTTTGCCTGCGTAATTTTCGGAGGTATCGGCCATGGAGGCGGGGAACTGGATTTCGACATCGGAGAAGGCGTCCTTATGGCGTTCGGCCGGGTAGAAATCAGCGTGGACGGCTTTGTGGGAGAAATAGAGGAAGAAGGGCTTTTCGCGGTCCTTCTTGATATAGTCCACGGCGTAACCAGTGAGGAGATCGGTCATGTAGCCTTGTTGGGGGACCGTTTCGCCATTGATGTTGAAAGTCGGATTGTCATAGACCCCTTGCCCTTTGAAACTGATCCAATGATCGAAGCCGGGGCGGGGGGCATCGGTGCTGCCGCCCATGTGCCACTTGCCAATGAAGGCGGTTTCGTAGCCATTTTGCTGGAGCAGGGAGGGGAAGATCGGCGTATCGATGGGGAGCAGGGTGGAATTATCCAGTACGCCATGGGTGTGGGCGTACTGGCCGCTGAGAATGCTGGCGCGGCTGGGGGAGCATAACGAGGTGGTGACATAGCCATGGTTGAAGAGCACGCCGTTGGCGGCCAGTTTGTCCAAATTGGGCGTTTGGAGGAAGGGGTGGCCCATGCAGCTCATGGAATCGAAGCGCATGTCATCGATGAGGATGAAGATGATATTGCGCTTTTTGGCTTCGACGGCTTGGGCGTTATGTGCGGCGAGACCACTCAGGAATGGCAGGGCGGCGCTGGCGGCGGTTGTTTGACGCAGAAACGAGCGGCGGCCGATGGGATTGGGGGTTGAGTTCATGGATTCGCCTCCTTATTGCGTGGGTTGCATATTGTTGATCAGTTCTACCCGCTGGGCCCAGTGGGTGATTTCGGCAGGTTTGGCGCCCAGGGTGGTGAGGATGGTGCGGGTCATCAAGCGATTCCCACGGGGATTCATGTGGACGCCATCGGTGGTGAGTAGATTTTCATCGTTGGCTTTTTGCTTGAACCAGTGCTGGCAAGCGGCGTTGAGATCGCAGAGAAGCAACTCTTTGTCCTTGGCCAACTGATGCAGAAACTTGTTGTACTGGGCCAGGGCTAGATTTTCTTCGCTGTCCAGATCTTCATAGATGGGGGTGGCGGTGAGGAGCAGAACCTGGATTCCGGCGGCCTGGCATTTCTCGACCATGGCGGTCATGTTGGCCTGGTATTGATCTAGCGGGATACCGCGGCGCTTGCGAACGCCCCGCTCGCGGCCAAAATTATGCCAGACATCATTGACCCCGCAGGAAATGCTGACCCAGGTGGGTTTGTGGGCCAGGACATCGCGGTCCAGGCGGGCGAGCATATCATTGGACTTGTGCCCGCTGATGCCGGAATTGATGACATCCACCTCATAGCCGTTGATATCACAGAAGAGTTTAAACAAGGTGACATACCCTTCCGGTGCCGCCCCCAACTGCGTGATGCTGTCACCGAGAAAGACGATGCGGTCGCCATCGCTCAGTTTGAATTGGGGCTGAGCCAAGGCGGGAAGCGCTAGGCTTGCGAGGAGTAAGGCGCGCAGAGAGAGTGTGTACAAGGATTTCATATTCATCCTCCTTCAGGATAGGGATTTTCGGTCGAAGATGGGATGGCTGCCCGAAAAAATGATAAAAAATGGAGTCTTCGAACAGACAAAGCCCCAGGGACTGGGTATAATCCGAGAAAATCCGTCATAAATTTCCTTATTTAAGACCGGAAGGGGCGTGGTGTAACTGGGAAAGAGGAGATTTTGATGGAATTAATTCTTTTTTCTCATGCGGGGAAGGGATCTGCCGCTCTGAAAAGAGAGCGGTATGCAGTAAAATAGCGCGGACGTACCGGATCATTTGCCTCTCTTTTCTGTATATTGGGTTGATGAATGGGTTTTTATCCCATATGTGGTGTATTGTAAGGATCCGTATCCTCTTCCTTGGTGCTTGGTCTGGGAAACTGTCTTGGGTTGTGTCCAAGAGGTCGGGCCGGGATGTGGAGACGGAAAACGGGATAGGAATTTGTTGGCCAATG
>JAVFAP010000215.1:0-6970 GCA_034002445.1 bacterium
TCGGGGGCATTTTCATGGCTGGATGAGAGGGACGCATGGTTGATATCGAACATCTGTTGAAAACAGCGGCGGAGCATGCCCACCGGGGAGATGTGGACGCGGTGGAATCCCTTTTTCTTGCCGCCCTCAAGGCCGAGCCCACCCAGACGGATGTAATGGCGCATCTGGGGTTCTTCTATGCCCAGATGGGGCGCACAGCCAAAGCCCTCGCGGTTTTCGAACAGCGTGGCAGCCTTGTCCCGTCAGATGCCAACTGCTCTCGCTTGATGGGGGATCTCTACCGGGCTGCCCGCGAATACCGCGCGGCGCAGCGGGCGTATCAAACCGCCCGCCATGAAGGGGATCGCTCCCCCTCCACCTTCTGGTTTCTATGGAAGATGGCAGGGCAGGGTACGTTGGCGGAACTTCGGCAAGCCCTTTCACAACGGATAAAAAAGGCTGGGATATGGAAAGCCTATCGCTTACTGCTTCTTTCCCTCATGGCTGCTGGAGTATGGCTTTTCGAAAAAAGCGGGGCTGTTTCTTCTTCCAGTTTTTCACTTTCTGCGTTTTTGCGGTTTTTGCGCCGCTATGATCCCGAAGGATGGCTGGAGGGGTATGCCTACCACAAAACCCGGGAGGCAATGCTGGCCTCGGCTGTTCTCCCCTGGCAGGATCCCGCCGCGACCTTGCTGGATATCGGCACTGGCAAAAACAGCCTGCCGCTCTATTGGGCGCAGGGCGGAGCGCATATGATCGCCTTGGATGGCTCGGATTATGGCTTCTCCCGCTTAACTCAAGTGCAAGCGCGGCTGGAAGCGGGTGGGACCGCTGGACCGTTTTCGCCTCTTTGCGGCGATGGCTGTTGCTTGCCGTTACAGGCCGATTCAATCGATGCGGCCTCGGTGCTTTGTGTCTTGGAGCATATCCCCCGCAATGGCGATATTGTTTGCATGGAAGAACTGTACCGCGTACTCAAACCTGGCGGCCGTGCGGTTGTCACGGTTGAGACCAGCGCACAGCCCGAAGAGCGGTGGCTGGTGGTCCCTTATGAGATCGGCTACCAGGTGGACGGCGCCGTGCCTGGCACCGCGCGGCTGGAAGAGGTTTTTTGCCGAAATTACAGCCCGGATACCGCCAAATCCCGCTTGGCTGGTTCCGCCCCTTGGCTGGTTTTGGATGTGGGCTTTTATGACGATACCCTCCTGCCCTTGCGGCGCTGGCTGGATCCCAAACAACACCGTCTGCTGTCCTCGCTGGGTTCCGCGCTGCAACCCCTGCTGTCGCTCCTCTTTTATCGTAAAAAAAGCGCGAAAAAGTGTTCTCCTTCCAGTATTGGCTATCTTGTCTTACAAAAATCGAATGTAAAATCTTGTTAAATCAATACTTGCATATTTTCCACGCACCTCCGGAATGGTATAGTGACATGGGAGTACCGATCGATATCGATTGCTGCAAAAGAGAACGTGATGGATACCAACGCCCAGATAACGAAGAAAGTTCGCCTTTCAATCATCATCCCCATCTATAATGAAGAGGAACTGCTGCCTGAAGTTCTGATACAAATTCGTTCTCTTCCCTGGGAAAATAAGGAACTCATTCTGGTTAATGATTGTTCCACCGACCGGACCGAAGAGATTTTGGAGCCCGAAAAAACCAAGGCCAACACCATTGTGATCAAGCATCATGAAAATAAGGGCAAGGGTGCCGCGATTCGCTCGGGGTTGCTGCACTTCACTGGGGATATTGTGATTATCCAGGATGCCGATATGGAGTATTGCCCGGATGAAATTCTGGATGTGGCTCTGCCCATTGCCCTTGGGGAAACCAAAGTCTGTTTTGGGTCCCGTTTTATGGGCACCATCAAGGATATGCGCTACGCCAACCGGGTGGGGAATGTGATTCTGGCCCACTTGGTTTCTCTCATGTATGGCCAAAGAATTACCGATGAAGCGACCGCCTACAAGGCGTTTCACCGTTCCGTGATCGAAAAAATCGCTTTGGATTGCCAGGGTTTTGAGTTCTGCCCGGAAATCACCAGCAAGGTGTTGAAGATGGGCTATCCTGTCAAAGAGGTGCCTGTGACCTTTGTGGCCCGTTCGTTCGCGGAAGGCAAAAAAATCGGCTGGCGGGATTTCATTGTCGCGGTATGGACTATGCTGAAAATCCGTTTGTTCTGGAAACCGGAGTATTACTATAAAAAATGAGCCGAACTGTTTTAATCCTGGGGGCGGGGGTGACGGGCCTGGCCGCCGCTTGGAAATTGTTGCAAGACGCGCCGGGAACCCGTGTGATGATCCTGGAAAAAGACGAGGTCCCGGGCGGCCTCGCCAAATCCATCTCCTGGCATGGCTATACCCTGGATCTGGGGCCGCACCGCATCTATACCGAAATCCCGGAAATTAAAGCGTTCTTTGATTCGTTCTGCCAAGAACAACTGATCTCGGTTCCGCGTGCCAGCCGCATGTTCCTTCAAGAGAAATACATCGCTTATCCCATTAACTTTTTGGAGACCTTCCTGGCCCTGGGTATACCCACCACCGCCCGTTTTTTAGGCTCGGCTCTCTCGGTCTTGCTGAACCGTAACAAATCTGCTGCGGAAACCTACGAAGCCTATATGAAGGGCTACTATGGCGCGGGTTTGTACCAGCGGATCTTTCAGCCCTTCGCTCAAAAGGTCTGGGGCGTCTCGGGAGAAAACCTGGCGGCGGAAACGGCCCGGGTGCGCCTCAAGGGTGACAGTATATGGCACGCCCTGTTGGACAGCCTGTTTTCTAAAGAAGAAACCTACGTCTCCCGCTTTTTATATCCCCGGCAGGGAATTGGTCAGATTGCCGAGCAATTCGCCCAATCCATCACTGAGTGGGGCGGCGTTTTTCATTATCAAACCGAAGCCTTACGCATCGAACTCAAGCCGGGCGGAGGCGTTTCCATCTTCGCAAACCAGCAGGGGCGGGAAGCGAACTTCGAAGGCGATTTGTTAATCAACACCATCCCTCTTCCAGCGTTGATCGATGCCACGCCCGCGCTGCAATCACCCGCCTTGAAAGACGCGGCGCGTCAGTTGCGTTTTCGTCCCTTGGTCTTGGTTTACATGCTGTACGATAAAAAACTGGATGTACGTGATACCTGGCTCTATTATCCAGAATCGCATGTACCGTTCACACGGGTGAGTGTGCCTGATAATTTCAACCCACATCAGCCGTTCGAAGGCAAGACCTGTCTCTGTGTGGAATTTACGTGTGAGAAAGGCGACTCCACCTGGCTCGCTGAGCCGCACGATTTGGCGGCCCGCGCCCAGGAGATTTTTCTCCAGTCCGGCTTGCTGCGCGCGCCCCTCGCAGATGCTCTCGCCGTCCGCCTTGAGTATGGGTATCCTGTCTATCAGTATGGGTATGAATCCGCGCGAACGCGCATTCTGCACGCTTTGGCTTCGTGTGGTTCGATTCTGACGACGGGGCGGCAGGGCTTGTTCCGCCATAACAATATCGATCAGTCCATACAAATGGGGCTGCTGGCCGCGGATCATCTGGTGCATTCTCCAGACTCTCTTGCTGATTGGTACCAGCAGGTATCCCGTTTTGATTCATACCGCATCATTGATTAACTCAATTTGAACACAAAGGAGTTGGTGCGTTGGCCACGACTTGGAAAAAAGTGCTGTTGATTGTTCCCCCCACAGGGAAATATATCCGTGAGGAGCGGTGCCAAACCCCCTTGGAAGAAATGCATACTATCGCACTACGGCCTCCCATGGATTTGCTCTACATGGCGGGGGTGTTGGAAAAAGAAGGCATTCTGTGTTCCATTGTCGATTTCCCCGCGAAAAATCAAAATTGGGAAGACTTGCGCCGTGAAATTCTCTCCTGGCAACCCGATGCCCTCGTCCTGTCCATCACCACCCCGACTCTGAAAGAGGATATGAAATCCGCCGATTTGGCCAAAGTGATCAATCCGCGGATTGTCACGGTCAGCAAGGGGGCCCATTTCCTCCACCTGGACCGCCAGGCGCTGGCGGATTTCCCCACGCTGGATGTGGTGATGCGGGGTGAATATGAAGAGACGATTCTCGACCTGGCCATGGGGAAAGAATGGGGGGATATCCCCGGCATCACCTATCGCCAGGCTGGCGAGATTAGCCGAACCCCGGATCGTGGATTTATCTCAGATATCAATGCCATCCCCTATCCCGCTCGCCATCTCATCGACAATTCGCTTTACTTCCGGCCCGATACCGGGGAATGGCAAACCACCGTGGTCACCAGCCGGGGCTGCCCCTTCTCCTGCGTCTTTTGTTTGGCGCAAGCGGTGTCTGGCGCCAAGGTTCGCAACCGCACCCCGGAGGATGTGGTTGGGGAATTGATAGAGTGCGTGGAAAAGCACAACATTTCCAATTTTCTTTTCCGCTCCGATCTCTTCACCGCCAACCGCAAATGGGTTTTTTCGCTTTGTGAAAAAATTAAAGAGGCCGGCTTGAAGATCAAATGGGCCTGCAATTCCAGAGCCGATACCATCCAGGAAGATTTGCTGACCGCCATGAAGCAGGCCGGCTGCTGGCTCATCGCATTCGGCGTGGAGAGTGGTGACCCTTTCATGCTGGAAAAGATGAAAAAGCAGCTTAAGTTCGAAACCATTCAGCCTGCGGTGAATACCTGCCGCAAAGTCGGGATTCAAAGTAGCGTCTACTTCTTGATCGGCCTGCCCTGGGAAAACCGGGAAACCTTCGAAAACACCAAGCGCTTTGCGATCGAACTCGATCCCGACTATGTCGAATTTTTCTACAGTTATCCGTTCTATGGGACCGATTTCTACCGCGAAGCCGTGAAAGAAGGCCTTTTGCGAGAGGGCGAACTTCCTCACATGGCCTACAACCACCCTGCCATCCCTACGAAATTCCTGTCACTTCCCGAACTGGAGCCCTTGCGCAAAGAGGCCCTGTGTGCCTTCTACATGCGCCCCAAGTTCATCGCGCGCACCCTATGGCAAAACCCCTCCGCCAAGGCCTGGAAGAATTATTTTATTTACGGAATTCGGCAATTGCGTGACTTCTGGAAATGAGGATCGTATACTCTCTCTGTATACATTTAGAGCCTCCGGCTCAAAAGGAGATGATCCCATGAAATCACTCATGAAAAACTTCGGTTTGATGGCCCTTCTCGTGGTTGCTGTTCTTTCAGTCCATGCCCAAGAAGGAGAGAAGGCAAAGAAAGAAAAAGCGGTCGGTGACCCTTGTGTCATCACAGTCTGCCCGGTCTCGAATCAAAAGATGGGCTCGATGGGCCAGCCCGTGCTGGTGGAGTATAACGGCCGCGAAGTCCGTCTCTGTTGCAAAGGCTGTGTAAAGTCTTTTGAAGCCAAGCCAGAAGAAACTCTCCAAAAGGTGGATCAACAACTCATCGAGGATCAAAAGCCTCACTATCCCCTGGATACCTGTATTGTGTCGGGGGAAAAACTGGGTGAAGGAAGCGAACCCGTCGATTATATTTTCAACAACCGCCTCTTCCGCTTATGCTGCGAAGGCTGTACGGCTAAAATCAGTGCCGATCCAAAGCCCTTCTTCAAAAAATTGGATCAGGCCGTGATTGAAAAGCAGAAAGAAGCGTATCCGCTCAAAACCTGTGTGGTCAGCGGGCAAGAATTGGGGAGTATGGGCGATCCCTACGATGTTGTCATTGCCAACCGTTTGCTGCGTTTGTGCTGCAAAGGCTGTGAAGCCAAGGTGAAGAAAGACCCCTCGGCCTTTCTTTCCAAATTGACAGAAACCAACGAATCCTGATTGTTCCGTACCCGATGGGGTTAGAGTAAGATAAAAAGGCAATCCAATGGGATTGCCTTTTTCATTATTCCGCCTCCCCTGCCGGAGCAGAAAGACTACAATAAAACCATGATGCGCGTCCTGCTTTTAAATCCACCCGGCGACAAGCCCTATTTGAGGGATTATTACTGCAGCCACACTGCCAAGGCGCGGTACTACTGGCACCCCTATGACCTTGTGGTTCAAAGCGGCATGTTGTCCCGCCAGCATGAAGTCTCTTACCTGGATGCCAATGTGATGGGGTATTCGTTCGCGAAGACCACCCGCCTCATAGAAAACCTGAGACCAGAAGCAATCCTCTTTCTAACCGGCGGGGTATGTTGGAAAAACGACCTGACCTTCTTGGATCAACTCCAGATTCCTTCCTCAGTGCCCGTGATCGGCACTGGTGATGTCCTGGTCAGCAAGGGCAGGGAGTACATGGGCCGCCATCCCTGGCTTTCTGCCGTCCTGCTGAATTTCACCTCCGACAGCGTTAGCCTTTTTTTGCAAGCCTGGGACAAGCAAGGTGGCCCCCGCACCAAGGACCCCATCCCCAATCTTTTGTATCGCTTCAAGGATGAATTCATTCGGGGAGTCGATCCCGGCAACCGAGCCTTTGCTTTCCCCATACCGCGCTATGATTTGATCCCTATGGCCCGCTACAGCATTCCTCACGGCCGTCGCCGTCTGTTTGCCTCGTTCCTCACCGATTTTGGTTGCCCGTTCAAATGCAGTTTTTGTTTCAACGGTAAGTGGGCGCATAAAATCCGCAATGTGGAAAATTGCATGCAGGAATTGCGCTACCTGAAACAGATCGGCATTCGTGAACTTTGGATCAAGGATTTGACCTTCGGCGTAACCAAAAGCCATTCCAAGCAGTTCCTGAATCAACTCATCGAAGAAGATTTGGGCTTTGGCTGGATCACCCTCTCCCGGGTGGATGTGATGGATGAAGAAATCCTATCGCTTATGGCCCGGGCGGGCTGTCATACCATCCAGTTTGGTGTCGAGTCCGCGGATTCGCAAATTTTGGATTCAATTGAAAAGGGCATTCAGCCCCAGCGGGTACAGGAAATTTTCCAGTTGTATCGCAAGTTGAAAATCCGCACCTTGGCCCACTTCATCATCGGCTTGCCCGGCGAGACCGAAGAAAGCGCGAAACGAACCATTGATTTCGCGATTGACCTGGATCCT
>JAVFAP010000216.1:0-6966 GCA_034002445.1 bacterium
CCCCGGTTCCGACCGACACGCCGGAACCTACGGCTACCAATACTCCGGTAGTATCCGAAACCCCGTCTGAAACTCCGTCGGATACTCCGGTTCCGACGGATACTCCCGAGCCGACCGCTACCAATACCCCGGTAGAGACGCCGTCTGAAACCCCGACGGACACCCCGGTTCCGACCGATACGCCGGTTCCGACGGATACTCCCGAGCCGACCGCTACCAACACCCCGGTAGAGACGCCGTCTGAAACCCCGACGGACACCCCGGTCCCGACGGATACTCCCGAACCGACTCCGACCAATACGCCGGAAGAGACGCCGTCTGAAACTCCGACCGATACCCCGGTCCCGACTCCGACGATGACTCCGACGGATACTCCCGAGCCGACCGCTACCAACACCCCGGTAGAGACTCCGTCTGAAACCCCAACCGATACGCCGGTTCCGACGGATACACCAGTTCCAACCGATACACCGGTTCCGACGGATACGCCGACGCCGACCGATACGCCGACTCCGACTGAAGAGCCCGTAGCGACCGATACACCCACTCCGACCGAAACGCCGGAAGACACACCGACACCGACGGTAACCCCGACGCCGACTCTGGAACCGACAGCCACCCCGATTCCGCTTCCGATTAGCGAAGGCGAAGGCTTGGTGATCCTGTCCCACACCGCTGGCATCGTGATGGAACGCGGTACGGAAACCGGCTCCGTCTTTGCAGGTGGCCAGTTCCCCGGCATTCCGGTTGATCTGGAAATCCGCAACAACCAGCCTGTGGTTCTGCTGACTAATGGGAAGGTTTGGCCCGTTTCCGCGCAGTTGCAGCCTGTCGTCGCTATCCAGGATGCCTTGGATCTGGAACTGGTGGACGATGGTCCTGGCTACCTTGTGATGGACCGCATGGGTAATGTCTACGCCTTTGGTACCGCTGTGGATCAAGGGGACGCCGTCTTCATCCAGACCGTCCAGTTTGGCCGGTATCAAGTCGAGACCCGCGTGCCACTCGCCGTGGATCTGGAAGTGGTTTGCGATCCAGCCACTCCGTCCGTGAACAAGGGCTACTACGTGCTTGGTTCCAACGGAACATGGCAGAAATTCGGCGACGCCACGCTGATCGACCTGCCGGCTGTTCCCGCTGGATTTGGCCCTGTGGTCGCGGCGGAACTAAACATCAGCGCTGGGAACGTAACCGGCTACAAGGTGATGAACTACCTCGGCCAGATCGTCTCCTGGTACAGCGCCACTGGCTTCGATCCAGTTTGGACCGCGCCTCTGCGCACCAGCACCGATCCGTATGTGGTTGACTTTACGGTGGGTTCGAGTGGAGAAATCTACATTCTCAATGAACTTGGTTACATCTATGGACCAAGCGGCATTGTGAACGATCCGGCCCACTTCAACAACTTGATCGGCAAGACTGGATTCTTCGATGTCGAGTTCGGCGACTTGGTTCGGTACGAATAAGTAATTCAAGATCCTCCAGGTCCTCTTCCCGGGGACCTGGAGGAAATAAATCAGAAGGCAAAACAAACTAGACCTTTTGGGGGTTCATGAATATGATTCGAAATCGGTTAGCAATTCTCGCTCTGGGCATTACGGCTGTTGCTTTTCTGGTCCCATCTTTCGCCTATGCTCAGAATGACTTCTATCCTCACTATAACCGTTACCTCTCCCATGGTTCCATGCTGTCACCCCGGACCGCAGCCATGGGTGGGGCATACTCCGCCCTGCGGGGTGGAGAGATGGGCCTGGTTGGCAACCCGGCCAGTATCGCGTTCTCTGAAGAGCGCTACGCCGCTCTCCTCGGAGATTACATCGAAGTCTCCAGCGATATCAGCATGGTCGATCCCGGCCTGGGGACCACCTTGGCCAGCAAGACCGAAGCGGATCTCTGGGGCATCGGCGCAGGCGTCACCTGGCCTTTCGTTTGGGGTGGCTTGGGTTTGATGTACGATTATCGTTCCGATGACTATGATTCCGATGTCTTTCCCGCTTCCATCGGCCGCTTGATTCAATCCGGCGATGTGGAACGGCATAACATCGGTCTCACTGGTGGCTACAAATTCGATGATCAACTCGCGGTTGGGTACCGGTACAACTATATCGATTCCAACAACGATACCGCTGTTGATTACATCGGGCCTGGACCGGCCGCCAATCTCGTCTCCATCGGCGAAGACTTCACCGGTCACAAAAATCACCTCGGCGCCCAGTACATGGCCAACGAAATGTTCACCTTCGGGTTGGACGGCTACTATGGCATCGGGGATCTGGATTCCAATGTAACCGGCGACAGCGATGCGGATTCCTACGCCATCCGCGCCGGTGCGGCCTGGACCTACGACCAGACCATCCCGCTTCTGGTGGCCTTGGATATCAACTATGAATCTCGTGAGATTGATGGCCGCATGGCCAACGTGGACGATGATTTATGGGGGATTCACCTTGGGGCGGAATACGAAATGGTCGATAACTTCTTCCTCCGGGCTGGGTACCAGATGGAAGACTTTGACTACGAAGATCATATTGCCGCCATCAACGAGTCACCGACCGTTAGCACCTGGAGCCTCGGGTTGGGCTATCAGTATGAACAATTCTCCATCGACTATGGCTTTATGTATAGCGATACCGGAGATGCGGACATGATGCATGTGATTGGAATCGGGTTCCGGTTCTGATTCTCACCCCTGAATACTCAAAAAGCGGGGAGCCTAAGGGTCCCCGCTTTTTTATTCCTCACCAAAGTTTACTGTTTTAGAACCTGCAGGATCGAACTATGAATACACCCATCTTATCCGTCATCATGGCCGGGGGCTCGGGAGAGCGCTTCTGGCCCATCAGCCGCCGCCAGCGTCCCAAACAGTTACTCAAACTAACCAGCGAAACCGAAATGATGCTGGAAGAATCCGTCAACCGCCTGCTGCCTCTGCTTCCCAAGGATCATATTTTCATCGCCACCAGCACCACCCTGGCCGAGCCAACCCACCAGGCCATGCCCTCCTTCCCCAAGGAAAATATCGTCGGAGAACCCTGCAAGCGCAATACCGCAGGCTGCCTGGTCAACGCGGTGGCACATATCCTTGCCCGCTTTGGAGAGGAGGCGATGGATTATCTCATGTCCGTCACCACCGCCGATCACCTCATCGGAGATACCGACCGCTTTTGCGATACCGTCACTGCGGCCCTGCAATATGCGGAACAGGATGAGGCCCTGGTGACCATTGGCGTCCACCCCACCCGGCCCGAAACCGGCTATGGCTATATCGAGATCAACCAATTGAACAAGCCCATCTGGGATTACCAGGGCATTCCAGTCTACAACGTAGCCCGCTTTCTGGAAAAGCCAGGTCACGAAGACGCGGAACGCTACCAGGCTTCCCGCTTCTATTACTGGAACAGCGGCATGTTTTTTTGGAGGATTCGTTCGTTGATGGTGGGCTTAGAGAAATACGCGCCTCAACACGCCGCATGTATTCTCCGCATGGCGGACCTGCTGCGAGATAATCCCAAAAATCCAGCGATCCAAGCCGAATTCGAGCAGCTGCCGGATATCTCCATCGACTACGCCCTGATGGAAAAGGCGGATAATGTCTATGTGGCGCTTGGCGATTTCCGCTGGGATGATGTGGGCTCGTGGGATTCACTTTCCCGGTTTCGTCAACGGGATGAACAGCGCAACACCCCCATCGGAAACCCCGTCCTGATCGATTGCCGCAATGTGACTGTCTACAACGAACCCGGAATGGATCAGATGGCGGTTTGTGTGATCGGCATGGAAGATCTGATCGTCGTCACGTCCCAGGACAGTGTCCTGGTTTGCCCCAAAAACCGGGCACAGGATGTCAAACGCGCCGTTCAAGAATTAATTCAGCGCAACGCTAAACAGATTTAGTCTGGGAGAATGATGGGGAGAACCCATCTCCCCTTATCGCAAGGGCACATAATACAAAACCTGCCCCGGAATCTCCATCCCCCGTGCGCCTTTGCTCTTGGCTCGCACAGTGACCGGCTGATGGCCATGATTCAGATAAAGGGCCATCCCGCTCAACGGGGTTACCACGGTTTGGTTCCTCTCTCCATCCGGAGGCAGCGCAAAACGGTACCGTGGATCGATGATCCCCGGCTGCTCCGCGATCGTCGAGGCCATCTCCTCATACACCCACGCGTTCACAAAATCCGCAGGCGCCATGATGGTAAAACCCCGCCCCACCTCGCGCAGCCACGACCGGTACAGGGAGGATCGGTCAAATTGGGGATCCTCCCCAACCCGGTCTTGCGACACCCCTGGTGAGGCCTCTCCCTGTGGGAAAATTGCGATCCGGCTGACCGCCATGCCCACCCGTGCGGTTTGCGTCGCGTTGAGCACCTCACCCGTGCGCCAGGTATTACCATGCAGTGTCAGTTCCAGTTCCGGTTTGTTGGCGTTGAGATTCACCGGGATGGGCTTGCGCCAAGTGAACACGCCCGTTCCCTGAATCGTGTCGACCTTCTTCCGGTTGGCCATCACGGTAAACATCTTGCCTTTGGGCAGAAATCCCTGAATCTCCACCTCATACCGCCGCCGGGGATTCATCGGCACGGTTAAACTTGCCCGCTCTCCAATCCAGCGGTAATTCGCGATCTGCAAACCCAGCGCGTTGGCGGACGCGGCACTTTGCGGGGGGCTCCACTGTCCATGCAAAAAGGGATCGGCTTGCGAATTTCCCAAGTCCAAAACACGGCGCTCCGGCAAGGGCCCCGAAGAAGCTTGCTCAAAAGGCTGGGTGCTTTCCCGCCGTGACACCATGCGGATACTGCCGCCTGCCTCTTGCAGCTGAACCGCAAATAGACGCTCATTGATATCCATCTTGCCCTGGATGGTCTGCCAGGGTTCGCCCGCCCGGGCAACCAGCGCGCCCCCGTTGTGCGCGAATGATTGGAGCTGGTTCAATGCGTCCTCGCTCCAGTAGGATCCCCAAGGGCAGAGCAGCAGGGGATAGGTGATGGAATTCAGGCGGCCAAGATCGCGTTCATCAAAAATATCGAAAGCGAATCGTTCCCGCAAATCCATCACCACACGGTCAAACTCGGTATCGCCCTGGGCCAGGATCGTGGTCCGTGGATACACCAGCGCCACCTTCTTTTGGGGAGCAGAAAGGCGCAGGGACTGCATCGTTTCGCGGTACATCGCCCAGGCGTTATCCTGCGCCAGGGTATCCTGATCGATCCACAACAGCGAACCTTCCTCACTGGCCAAGGCGTAGAACGCCCCCAGCAGTTCATCCTTCCCCCCATTAATCCGCAATCCAAAGGGAACATTGCGCATACGGCAGGCTTGGGCCAAAAGCAGCCAGGAGGGATTGTACGTCGGTTGGACTTCCTTTGTATAAAGAACCACAGCCGCACGCTGCTGTTGGGCAAGTTCGGCAAAAGTCAGAAGATCTGTCGCGGCATACGAGTAGCCATCGGTAATCTCCAGCACAATCTTGGCGCGCGGAAACGCTTGCCGCGCTTTGGCCGTGATCGCCTGCGCCACCTCTGTCAGGGAGGACTGGTACCATTGCAGAGTGTCCACCCCCCGCGCCGGCCGGTATTGAACCGAAGTGGGCTGGGGGATGATTTCATTCCATGACCCATACTGCGTGCCCCAGGCACTGTTGAGGTTCTTCACCAGCCCATACCGCGTTTGCAGTGTACTCCGGAAACTGCGCAGCGCCAACGGATCTCCCGCCCAGATATCTGGCCACGCCGTCTCGCTACCCGGTTCATCATGCAACAACAGAGGACCCCAATCCCCTGCAAACGATAAAATTAGCAGCGGCATCGTGTTCAAACGCGATACCCCCATATCCATAAAGAGCTGCCCATACAGATCGGGCAGTCTCGGTTCCCAAAGCGACACCATCGGGCCTGGTTGGGTCCGCTCGGTTCCCATCGCGACTTGCAGCGAGTGTGTCAGGGAGGCGGGAAGATGACCTACCTGCCCGATCTTGAATCGGGGAACCCAGGTCAATCCCAAATCCGATAACGCACGGACTCGCTTCTGGAATGGGCTCAGATCCGGCCGGCCGTCCTTATCCTGAATCGCAACGGTATCGATCACCTGAGAGGTTCCCCAGGCATGGTACAACTGTGATTTTTCTTGCAAAAACTGGGGCTCGGTCCATAACCGGCTTCGCTCTCCCTCGCTGGGGTGGATCGCCACATCCATCCCGCTAGGCGGCGTCACCAGCGGCTGTTTGAATACCGGCGAAATCACCTGCTGCGGATCACTGAAGGGAATCCGCGAAATGGCGATTTGCCGTAACGGAACGCCGGGGCAACGGATCCGAAAATCATTGCCGCCAGGCAAGGAATGATTTAATAAGGCGTTCTCCAGGGTAAATGTGTGCTGCTGCCAACTTCCGCTGTTCCCCATAAAAAACCGGGTGGAACGGATCGCCATGCTGCCATCCTGCCCCGCCGTGATATGCTCCAGATCGATCGCGCCCTGGCCTTCGTCAAAATATTGTATGGTTACATAGAAGGTCCCGGTCTGGGTTACAATCAGATCCGTCGCGGTTTGAAAATACAGCATGTTGTCCGAGGAGGAACTGGATGGGAACGCCCCCTCGAATCCCTTCACTACCTTGGAATCGACGCTATTGGCTTCGGGATTGTTCAAAATCAGCCCCTGCGTGATCTTGGGACGCTGAAAACGGACATACGCGGCAATCCCCCCATCCTTCATCATGGGCAGAATCGTGGGCTTGCCGCTGGGATTCCCCTGCGCCCCGGCGGGGAGACTCGCGAGAAACAGCGTAAGAAGCAAAATGAGTTTGTTCATGATTCAATCCCCAAGTTCGTGGACTCTCGTTGTGATTTTCTTCCTAGAGTATAGCAAGATTCTCGAAAAATGTCGGGCAGGGCAGGGAATGGCGGGGTGGATGGCGTCATCGATCCCTTCCCGGATAATCCAGCCCGAATCCCCATGCAGCCCTGGCGA
>JAVFAP010000217.1:0-6928 GCA_034002445.1 bacterium
GGCACCATGAGCGATGACGCCAAAGCCGGAGAACTGATTTTTAAAGGGAAAGGCCTCTGTGCTACTTGCCACACCCCACCGGTTTTCTCCAATTGGGGCTTCTACAACGCGGGGATTGGGATGGATCTGCCCAAGCCGGATACGGGCCGGATGCAGGTAACGGGGCTGGAAACGGATAAGGGGGCTTTCCGGGTTCCTCATCTGCGCGATATCGAAAAAACCGGGCCGTATTTCCATGATGGCAGCGTGGAAAGTCTGCGCGAGGCAGTGGCGATCATGGCCAAGGGGGGAATGGATAATCCCAATCTGCATCCCTTGTTCCGGGCAGTGAAAGCGCAAAACATTTCCGATGAAGAAATCAATCAACTCGCGGCCTTCCTCAAGGCGCTTTCGGGTGAATACCCCATCGTGAAAGAGCCCAAATTGCCTTAATTGGCATGAATTCTCAATATATGACCGGTCCCTCTCTTGTTTCCTTTCGCAAGAGGGGGATCGCTTTTGATCGTATGCGGATTTGCAGAAGGAGAAACGAAACATGCTCGACTTGCTTTTAACCCTGGATTCGATTGGTTTGCTGGTATTCTTTTTGGCGGGCCTGCTGGCGGTTACCGGGCGCTTGATGTATAAGGAGGCCTGGCATCGGACCGGGCTGTTGATGATGGCGATTGTAGGTCCCATCACCCTCTTTGTGTGCTATGAAGCCCAAGAAATGGCTCGGGTCACGGATGCGGTTTTCTGGGGCCGACTGATGGCGGGTGATGTGTCCAAACTCTGGGGACTTGCCTCCCTGGGGCTTATCGCAGGCAGTGGATTGGCGGTGGGGGCGCTGGCCTTGAACCGTAACGCATTGTCGCTCTATGTCGCCGCCCTTTTTTTTGCAAGTGCCTGGCTGGTCTTGTTGCAGCACCCCACGCCCCATTATGTGCCGATCCCGAATTGGCTGGATAAACTCATTTGGTTGGGAGTCATTGTTGGGGGGGCTGGAGTGTCCGTCCTGGTCTTCCAAAAATTCCGGGAACAATGCAAGGGTTTCCTGACCGGGGTTACCGTGTTGGCTGGGGGGATGGCGATTCTTTCTGCGGTTGGCTTTTATGCCAAATCAACGGCTCAAACGACGCTTTCTTTAGAGACATTGGAATCCAAAACCCAAATAACCGCCTTGGGCTGCCTCTCTTGTCATACGATGGATGGGAAGGGGTATGAACAGCCTGGTGGCGCCCTGGAGTCGGTTTCCGCGCGGACAGAAACCGCCTTGCGCGAATTTCTCCTCGATCCTTCCAAGGAATCGGCTGAAAAACTGGGCATTCGCAATCCCGCCACGGGCGAGATGGCGGGGATCAAACTGACTCCGGAACAAGTGGATCACCTGGTGCAAACCATGGTTTCGGTGTTTGAAGTCCAGCCTCCCTCCAGTTATGGGGAAGGGGGAGAGCAAATTGAAGTCATATTCAAGGCCAAATCTTGCATGGATTGCCACTCCTTCAAGGGGGATGGGGCTCCGAACGGAGGCCTGGGCGGTCCGCTGGAGAATGCGGCGAAGTTTAGTGAAGAGACCCTGGTGAGTTGGTTGAAAAAGCCCTCGGCGGAGAATGCGAAAACCTTGGGGATCCGTACCGATCCCTTTGGCGCGATGGAAGCGTTTGCGCTCAACGAAGAAGAAGCCGCGATTGTCGCGAAATGGCTGAAGACACTGACACCCAACGAGTAATCCAACCCATAATCCATAAGCCAATAAAGTCAAAAGGCGAACCGCTCGGTTCGCCTTTTTTCATAGACTGGAATGGTAACTGTGGGTCATGGCACTTCATGGCCTTGGGAGGCGGTCCAGATTTGGAACCACTGATCATGGCTGAGAGTGAGCCGCAGCGACTCAGTGGCACGGTGGATCCGCTCGATCTGGCCTGTTCCCAAGACCGGCAGGAAATCAACGGGGTGTTTGAGGATGAATGCCAGCGCGACCTGGTCGATGGACGCGCCACCCAACTCCTGGCCTATGCGTTGCAAGGTGTTGCGGACGTGGACGGCTTGTTCCGATTCTTCGGTGAAAAGCCGGCCTCCTGCAAATGGCGACCAGGCCATGGGCTTGATCCCCCGTTGCTGGCAGAGATCAATCACGCCATTATCCTGGTTCTCCATATTCAAGACCGAATACTCGATCTGGTTGGTCACCAGCGGAAGATCCAGTCTGGATTGAAGTAGTTCCATTTGCGAGGGTAAAAAATTGGAAACGCCGAAATAGAGGACTTTGCCGCAGTTTTGCAGGGTTTTGAACGCATCCGCGACTTCCTCCGCATCCATCAACGGATCGGGGCGGTGGATCAGCAGCACATCGATATAATGGGTCTGTAAGGCAGTCAGCGAGTTTTCGACAGACTGGACAATGTGGGCCTTGGTGGTGTCATAGCCGTGGAAATGGTGCTGGGGCCGGTTGGGCGTGACCAGTTTGATGCCGCACTTGGTGACGATCTGCACGGCTTCCCGGTCGATGCCGCTTTCAGCAAAAGCTTTACCAAAAAGCGTCTCACAGGTATAACCGCCGTAGATATCGGCATGATCAAACGTGGTGATGCCCCGTTCCATGCAGGCTTCCAACACGGCAACGGTATCTTTCACGGATTGATTCCAATCCGACAACCGCCAGAAGCCTTGGATCAGTTTGGAAAACTTGGGTCCTCCAGAAGAGGTCGGGATAGAGGGTACTTTCATATTCGTTCCTTTTTATAATTCGTGCTTACTGTAATCCGGCCTTCCCCCGGGGACCTACCGTGCTCATATCAATGGGCTGAAATCCCAGATCGAAAGCGGGGGAATTGGGCTTGAGGGTAAAATCAAAATGATCGGGATCAACAAATAATGGGTCCGCATAGAGGGATTGGGTATCTTTTCCCCGCGCTTGCCATTCTTTGAACGTCCCTCTGTAGAACTGAACTTCATCCACCGATTGGAGGGGATTGTAGTAAAGGTTCCAATTCATGTCAAAGGTGTTTGTCTGTTTTTGCGTGCCCGAATCGCCGATGGGGCGAAGGTAGAACTCGTATTCCTTGTCATCCCAGTTGCTGTCCAGCAACGTTCCTTCTTTCCAATACACAATGTTGTTTTCGAAGAACACGCTTTGATGGGGTTCCACCCGGCTGCGGCTCAATTGCTGCAAACGCCCCAGGGCGAAGATATTGTTGCGAACGGTCACCTCTTTGCAAAAATGGATGTTGAACGCCGCGAACTTGGTGTTGTAGACGATGTTGTTTTCATCCAGGATATGGCTGGAGCCTTCGTCATGGTAGATGCCCCACCCGCCATAATGATTGGCGTTGACATCGTGGATCAGGTTGTTGCGAAGCACCGTGCCCGGTGAGACACCCAGGGTATAGATGGCGCCCATATCCGAAAGCAGGCCTTGCCCGATATCGTGGATGTGGTTGAACTCGATGCGGTTGTCCCGGCTGATGCTGCGTTGATAACCCCAATGCCAGCCGATGGAGATCCCTGTGTACCAGCCATGATGGATGTGATTGTGCGCCACTTCGTTACTGAAGGTATTCATCAACAAAATACCGACGGCGGAGGGGTAGACTTCGCCATAATGATGCAGATGGTTGTCGGTAATGGTATTGTATCCGGTGCGCTCCAAGGGGGGATCAGTCTCTTTTCCCCCATTGATGCGAAAGCCTCCGGCGGCGAGGTCACTCATTTCATTGTGGCTGAAGCGGTTGTGGGAACTGCCGTTGAAGATTTCCACTGCGAAGGTGCCGATATTTTTGATGACGCAGTGATCGAAGGCGCAATGCCGCGCGCCGGTCAGAGTAATGGCGGCGGGGACGCTGGAAGAACCTTGGCGGTCGTTGGAGTTTCCTTCCGGTAATTGCCAGTTAGTGTACATGAACGATAGGTTTTTAAACTGGATATGCTCCACATAAGAACGCTGGTTGGGATTCCCCTGAAAATGAATAAAGGCGGGGATGACCGGGGCGATCACTTCCGCCGTGTTCATCTCTTCCCCTGGCATGGGGTAATAGTAGAGGATGCCGGTTTTGCGGTTGAGGTACCACTCTCCCGGCTGGTCCAGGGCTTCAAAGACGTTCTCTACGATGTAGCGGGCTCCGTTGCTGGAAAAATCATCGGTGAACACTTTCCCCGCTTTGTGTTTGAAGGTAACGATGTGGGTTTGGGTATCAATGGATTGGATGGGAAGGTGTGAGTCAGTCCAAAAATGATAGACAATCACCTCGACATCCTGCAGATTGGTCCAGGTGGGGTCGATATCGCCCGGTTTAAACTCGAAGCGTTGGCAATCGGTATGATAATGGACCTCTTTCCCTCCATCCGGAAAGCCCGCGACCCGGTAGAAGCCTTCGTTGGGCGTTCGGGCCCGGTGGCGCAATTCGCCATTGATATAGAGTTGGTTGAAATTCCAGGTTCCGGCTTGGACTTCGGGCAGTTCGGCCATCCAGAGGGGATCGTTGTATTTCTTCCAGCCCGTTATTCGTCTGCCTCCGCTGAGGATAGCAGACTCGTTTGGATAGGCTGTATAAGTGACAGGTGTTGCCGCGCTTCCGGAGTCCTCGGGGCCGAATTGCAGTGACTCGCTGAGGCGGTAAAGCCCGCCGCGAAGATATACCGTCACCGGCTCGGTGAATCCGTCATTCTTTTTAAGATCGCGGATGGCGTCGCGGGCCCGGGTGAGAGTGGCGAATGCATCCGACGGGCTTTTTCCCGAAGCGGCGTCGTTCCCATCCGGCGCGATGTAAAACGCAATCTCACCTGCCGAAGAATCCATAGGGAAACCGGTTGCGATCAGAAGGCTTAAAAAACAGAAATACATCCAGGGTTTCTTCATCATCCTCTTCTCCATAAAATTATGTTGATCTCGGTATCTGCCCTCATGCGTGATTGCGCCATGAGTAGTGGCTGCACCGAGAACCACCCATCCAGATTACCATACACAGTTAGTGTTTTAAAACCAATGTTTTCAGCCACTCTTTTGCCAGCGCGGGGTAGTTGCGCTTCCCAAAATAAATGCTGGCGGTAAGGAAGCATTCATGGCTGCACGAACAGTTGGTGGCGCGGATCCAATCCCGGCCGCGCTGCGCTGCTTCGGAATGCCAGAGTGCGTAGAAATCTCCGCCTGCGTCCCGGACATTGCCGATGCGGGCATGCGCTTCTGGCGCGGTATACGTGGCTGCCAGGCTGCTGTTGAGCATTTCACATAAATAGAGTTCGCCATCCGAGTACAAAACCCCAATCGCAGAACCGGCCAAGCAGGGGATACGGGTGGGCTTGCCATCCACGATCTCTTCGATCGCCTGGCGGGTGAGCCGATTCTTGGCCCGTTGGACCGAGGCTTTCCAAGAGGCGTCCCTGTTTAGATGATAGGCCTCGCACCGTTGGGCAAAATCGAGATAGGTTTGGTAGTTGATTTCCTTGAGTTCCTCATCGTGCACTTTGCCGCGAATATGGTTGACTGAAAGGCGGTCTACGCCCCAGGCTGCGATTTCTTCATAAAACGAATTGAGAACCGGCTCGTTCTTGGCTGTAACGGTGGTGACCAAGGAGGTGGAGAGGGTGGGGAAGCGTTTTTTCAACGCGATCAGGCGTTGGGCGCTTTCTTTCGCTTTGTGGAACGAACCCTTGAGCCCGCGAATCTCATCGTGAATGGCTTCCGGCCCATCCAGGGATACGCCGATATCCAGGCTTAAATCCGGGCAGTGCTTCAAGATGGCGGTGGTGCGCTCTTCCACCCACTCGGGCCGAGTTCCATTGGTGATGACACCCACCCGCCGGGTCTTCGCGTGCTGATAAAACGCTTCTATGACTTCGGGCAGATCCTTACGCAGAAAAGGCTCCCCCCCGGTGATCCGTACAAATTGCAGGGGGTGCAGATTCCGGGCTAAGGTTTGGATTTCATCCAAAGCCATTTCTTCGTGCTGGTTGAGCTCATCCAAGTAAAAACAGTGCTTGCAACGCAGGTTGCAGCGCGAGGTGACATAAAAAAGCAGGTAATGGAGATGCGGTTTTTGCATTGGCATGGTGAAATCCAAGGCCCTTTCCAATTCGACAGTCGTTCCAGTATAGCATTGATTTGGAGGTGGAAAAGAAAATGGCCCTCGTCTGGAGGGCCGCTGGCTGTCGGAGTCCGTTGATTAGAAGGATTAGAAAACCGGGATTTGCAAGACCTGCCCAGCGACGAGCCGACTGCTTTGCAGACTATTGGTTTGCATAATAGTGCTGGTCGAGATCCCGAACTCTTTGCTGATGTCGCTTAGAGTATCTCCAGAGCGGACGGTATACCGGATGGGTTTGGCGGAAGAAACTTGATTGTTTGCCTTGGTCATGCCGGGGATGATTTTCAGTTCGTTCCCCGGATGGATGGTGGATGTCCGCAACCGGTTTAAACTTTTGATCGAAGCGATGGTTGTGTTGTACTTAATGGCAATCTTATCCAGGCTTTCTCCCCGCTTGACCTTATGGACAACGATATGCTGGGCTGGAGCGTTCTTTTTGACGGATGCGGAGGTTCCCGCAATTTGAATACTGCCAGGAATAACCAACTTCTGCCCCACGTTGATCCGGTCCCGGCGGCCGATAGTGGTTTTATTGGCCTGGCGTAAGTCTTCTACTTTGATTCCATATGTTTGCGCGATACTTCCCACCGTTTCGCCGGTCCGTATGGTATGATAGACGGGGTTGGTGGGAGGGGCCTGGATTGGCTTGGTTGGGGTTTGCGTTGTCTTGGTTTGGACCGCTGTTGATTTTGGAGCAGATGGATTGGATCGCGCGGATGAAGCAACCGTGGAGGTTTCTATTTTGGGAGCGGTTTGGGTTACTTTGGGGATTTGGGCCAGAATGGCGTCGATTTCTGATTCGACAGGATTGCTGACCACTTTGTTTGAATTGGTTGTCAAGGGCCGACTGGTCATTGCTATGACTTGTT
>JAVFAP010000218.1:0-6925 GCA_034002445.1 bacterium
TTACAACCGGGCCCCTTAAGCGAGGCCTTTCAGCACAACGGATTCATCCAGACCGGCTACACCTACCAGCCCCGCTGGCTGGGTGGAGCCGCCTTGGTCTGGGGTGATAAACCCCGGTAACCCTACTACAGTCCAGCGATGCGGGCACGGCCACGCAGAAAGACCAAACCGTATGAGTCTCTTCACCCAAAACCTCGCGGCCTTGGCATACACCCATCCCCGGCTGGCCGACTGGATGCAATCCGTCCACATCGATCCCGCACACTACAAAATCATGGGCACCCGGAGTGGCTACCCGACCTTGGAAATCCCCGCTCCTCAGGGGAAATCCACCCTGCTGCACAGCCAGTTCAATCCACTGGCCGAAGCCGAACGGCAAATAACCGGCTTGAACCCGGCACAAATCTATATGCCGCTCTTCGCTGGAATGGGGCTGGGATACGCGGTGAAATGGGTGTGGGAAAATTACCGCGAAAATTTTTATGATCTTCTGATCGTGGAGCAAGACCCCTTCATCTTTCGCTGCGCCCTGGAAGCGGTCGAACTGCAAGAGGTCCTCCGCCACCCCCGCACCCGCATCCATGTCGGCAGCGATCTTTCCGCATGGAAAGAACTCATCAGTGCCGCCATGCCCGCCATGATGAGTTCAGCCTTGCGGGTCATCCCCCACCCCAGCCTCCAGCGCCAAAACCCCGCCTTCTACAAAGCCGCCCTGGATATTGTCGCCCAGAAAATGCAGCAAACCAAGGCGGAAATCGACTTCATGATCCACAGCGGACCCCAGATTCACGAAAACCTCTGGCGTAACCTGCCCACCATCGCGGACGCCTACGGGGTCAACGCGGTGCGGGGCTGCCTCGCTGGTCAGCCCGCGATTGTCTGCGCGGCCGGCCCCTCCCTTGATAAAAACATCCAGCAACTGCGGGATCGCCAGGCACAATACCCCATCATCGCGGTCGATACCGCATTCCGTACTCTGCAAAAAAATGGGATCGTACCCGATATTGTCGTTGCCGCCGACCCTACCCCGCTCAATACCGCCCATTTCGAGGATACCCGGCCCCGGCCCGAAACCATCCTCGCCTTCAATCCCGAGGTTTACCACACCATCCCCAGCCGATGGCCCGGCCTCCGCTTGTTTCTGAATCTGGATAAAGAAGAATTCACCCGCTGGCTGGAACGCCGCCTGGGCCCATTCGGCTACAATCCCAAGGGGGGCAGCGTTGGCCACACCGCCTTCTTCCTCGCCCAGGCCATGCAGGCCGATCCCATCATCTTTCTCGGCCTGGATCTCTCCTTTGATCCCCAAGGGGGGGCTACCCACACGGCGCATTCCGCCCTCAAGCGCGCACACCAGACCATCCCCAAAGAAAGCAAATCGGTCTCGCTCGGCAGCCTGAACCAAGGGGGGGCGCGGCAAGAACCGCTGGTTTGGGTTCCCGGCGTATGTCAGGACTCGGTCCCCACCTCCCCGGTGATGCACATCTATATCCAACAATTCGCCGAGCAATTCGCCACCCATCCCGGCACCGTCATCGACGCCACCGAAGGCGGGGCGCTGATTCCTGGCAGTATCGTGCTCTCCCTCAAGGACGCCCTCCGCCAAGCGCCCGGCGGGGCATATACCCTACTCTCAGCGGCCCCCCCAACGCGACCGCTGACCGCCCTCCGCCAGGATCTCTCCCAGATGCAAGAAATCTTGCTGCAAGCACAAACCCGGGCCGCGGAGGGAATCCAGAAAGCCTCCCACCTGATGAGGATGCTACACCAAGGCCCTGCCTTGCGCCAAACCCCGCTCTGGGACGAGATGAACCATGATTTCGATGCCATCTATCATAACGAAATGATGAAAATCGCCCTGGGCCAGGCCCTCTTCGGCGCCATTACCCAGTTCGTCCAAAAAGAGCACCCCTCCCAGGTCGAATCACGCGTGAAGAAATATCTCTTCTTTTTCCACACCGTTCTCAAGGTTCAACCCCATTTCTCGAATATGCTCGCTGAAATTGATCAGCAAATGGGATGAGCACACGATGGTTCTGTAAGAGAAACGAAATAATGGATCAGAATGAAAAAACAAAAACCCGGCAGCCACATCGACTGCCGGGTGAACTTGTTCGGGATTGCCTGCGGCACGGATTGCCTAGGCTAGGCGTCCATACAGCTTCTTCAGTTGTTCCCGCATCCGCGCTGGTAAGCGGTCGCCAAATTTGGTCAGATAATTTTCCAGATCGGGCAATTCCGCCTTGAGGGCGTCCTTATCGACATACAGCAGTTGTTTCATATCGTCCGCAGAGATATCCAGACCGGTCAGATCCAAGGTGCCTTCCGCTGGCATGTAACCCAGCGCGGTTTCGATCGCCTCTGCCTTGCCTTCCACCCGGTCACACATCCATTTCAGGACGCGGCTGTTCTCGCCAAAGCCCGGCCACAACCAGCGGCCATCGTCCGTCTTGCGGAACCAGTTCACATAGAAGATCTTCGGCGCCTTGGCACCCAGATTGTCCCCCATGTCAAACCAGTGTTGGAAATAATCACCCATGTGATACCCACAGAAGGGCAGCATCGCGAACGGATCCCGACGCAGCGCGGCTTTCACATCCAAGGCCGCTGCGGTCGCTTCGGAAGCGGCAGTCGCTCCCATGAAGACACCATGATCCCAGTCATACGCTTGCGAAATCAACGGCACCACGCGGGTACGGCGGCCGCCGAAGATAAAGATATCAATCGGCACCCCGGCTGGATCTTCCCAATCCGAGCAGATCACGGGGCACTGGCTGGCCGGCGCGGTAAAGCGCGCGTTGGGATGAGCCGCCTTCTCGCCCGAAGCGGGCGTCCATTCCCGGCCTTTCCAGTCGATCGCATGGTTACAATCCACACCCATTTCTTCCCACCAGACATCGTTGTCATCGGTCAGGGCGCAGTTGGTGAAGATGCTGTTCTCCCGGATGGAATCCATCGCCATGGGGTTGGTTTTGTAACTGGTGCCCGGCGCGACGCCAAAGAACCCTGCTTCGGGGTTGATCCCGTAGAGGCGGCCATCCGGCCCAATCTTCATCCAGGCGATATCATCCCCGATGCATTCACACTTCCAGCCAGCGATGGTGGGTTGCAGCATGGCCAGGTTGGTCTTGCCGCAGGCCGAGGGAAACGCAGCCGCGATATGAAAGCGCTTGCCCTCGGGGTTAGTCAGGCGCAAAATCAGCATGTGTTCCGCCATCCACCCTTCCCGCCGCGCCATGCTGGAGGCGATTCGCAGCGCCAGGCATTTTTTCCCCAGCAATGCGTTTCCGCCATAACCAGAACCAAAACTCCAAATGGTGTTTTCTTCTGGAAAATGAGAAATGAATTTCTTTTCAATGGGGGCACAGGGCCAGGTGCTGTCCTTCTGCCCTTCTTCCAGGGGAGCGCCGATGGAATGAAGGCAAGGGATAAAATCACCATCCGCACCCAGCACGTCCAGAACCTTGGTCCCCACCCGTGTGGTGATATGTTTATTGACAACGACATACGCACTATCGGTAATTTCCACGCCGATTTTCGAAATGGGCGAGCCCACCGGCCCCATGCTGAAGGGCACCACATACATCGTCCGCCCCTTCATGCAGCCGTCATACAGGCCCTTCATTTTCGTCTTCAGTTCTTCGGGATCAATCCAGTTGTTCGTGGGGCCCGCGTCGTCTTTATTGCGGGAAGCGATATAGGTCCGATCCTCCACCCGCGCGACATCGGAAGGATCCGAGCGGAAAAGAAAACTGTTCGGGCGTTTGGCTTCATTCAATTGGATCGCTTGCCCGGTTGCTTGCATCTGCTTCATCAGCCGGTCATATTCTTCCTTCGATCCATCGCACCAGTAGATGGAGTCAGGTTTGCACATCGCTTGGATTTCGGCTACCCAGTCAAGCAACTTTTTGTTGGTCGTATTCGGCATGTTCTTCTCCTGATATTCGAAATGGTTTTCTTCGTTCCTCGGATGAATTTTGATCTTCACCGAATGGTTTTACCTATGCCAGACTGCGTCATTCCACAGCCTCGCTTGTCTACGCGAACGCATTCGACAATCTCCAATCCCCATTCCGTCCGCAGTCATCTTAATCAAATTATCCCTCCTCACAATGGGATAGTTTGGTTCCCTCATGGCGGGAACAGACTGCTTTGTTCTCAATCGGCTAAAAATAAAACCAATAAAGCGAATCGATCTGCAATGCTCGCTTCGGTTACACACACTGAAGAAAGCGAAGACCCAAGAGATACAGTCCCTCGTTGACTAAATAGTTATAAATTTAGTCATCCATCCTGATCGGCAAGGAGCACGGAATGACATTGGAGTGGAAGAAAAAAATCGTGTTTGTGCACAACCCGTTGGGCGAACAATCGGTTTTCAGGACCATTTTTTCGTTTTATCCGGTGTGCACTCGCATCCATCCAAGAATTCGTTATTTTTTTCGGCGGGGGAGCCAGTGTTCTTCAAAACGTGGAATCAGATGCTTTGAACGCTTTCGAAAATGCAACCTGTAATTGGAGTTAAAATTATAACCATCCCTGCGAAATACACAAGGTAATTTTCTCATTTTTCTTAGGATTCTTTTTTTTCGGGAGATTCCATTCGCGAATCGTCTGCCGGAGCGAAGGCAGGGTCCTCCTCCAGATCCGCGTCTTCATCCGTGAAGGCCGACTTCCACAGTTCCTCGCCCTTCACCCCGCCAATCGAGCCACGCAGGGCGGCGTTCATGAAGGGAATCCCCAGCAGGGTCAGCAGCCAATAGCCAAAAATGGAATACATAATCCCGACCGAAAAGTTCACCTCTTGGCTGGCATACTCTTGAAAGAGCATCATCACCGCCCCTTCGCGTGTCCCCATCCCCGACAAGGTGACGGGGATCAGCCCCACGAAGATCGCAATCGGCAAGGCCGCCAGAATATAGGAAAGGGGGACAGGGGAATTGAAAGCCCGGTAACACAGCCAGGTCTGAAAAAAACTCATAAACCAATTGAGGGCCGTGATAAAGAAAATCAGACAAAAGTTGGTTTTGTTCGAAAAAATATGCTGGGTCGCCGCCATCACCTGGCGAGCCAGGTTGAGCCATTTCGCGGGGAGAGAATTGAACAGAGGAGTCTGGATCAAAAAAAGTCCGCTGAACACCGCCGCCAATACAATCGAGGCAATCAGGGTCGCGGTGAAGAACTGCATGACAATCCCCATCACCATGGCATAGAGGCAGAGCGCCACCACATCCATCAGCCGCTCCGCCAAAATGACCCCCGTGGTTTTGGAATACGGCAAAATATTGCGTAAAAACAGGAGTTTGACTAAATCGCCGGATTTGGCCGGCGTGACCGAGCCCAACGGCCAAGCCGCCATGATGATGCGAACACTATCCCAGAGGCTGAGCTCCGCCCCCACTTGGGCGGCGATCCATTTCCAGCGTAGGGCGCTCAGAAGGGGAAAAGAAAACATCACCACCAACGCCACCGCCAAGTACCCAAAGTTGGCCCGCTTTAAAACGGAAACCACATCCCGAAAATCGATGATCGAAAACAGGATTGCAAAAACGCCACACGTGAGGACCAAGATGAGAATTTTTTTCTTAGAGATCAATCCCATGAAGACTCTTTCGCTGGATGGATGGTATTCGGGACCGTTATTCCATGCTGCTTCCTTCAGGACGATGGGATTCACCTCGCCGCGATATCGGAGCGAAGGCGACACTCCCCTTATTAAAGTCTATTGTACAGAAAGGAAGGGGTTCTCCCAAGCCTAATCCTCTTTTTCGGCTCTTTTCTCCCCAAAAAACAACGGATTGGTGCCTATGGGTCAAGAGGGAAACCCCATTCCGCTCTTGCCGCTGCTGGATTCTTTGCGGGTTTCAGGTATGCTTTCTTAGTAGATTTTTCTCTTCACGGGCCCCAAATGGCGATGCGTTGCCATCCCCCTTCCGTTCCTTTGCTCCAATCCTGGTCCAGCAGAACGAAAAGAGATTCTATCTAGAATCCTGGGCCCGTGTGTGGAGATTGAACTAATTCTGTGGCTCTTGTCGTACAATAGACCATTATTCTGTTGCTACAGGTGAAATTTCATGGTTATCGTAGTATGGCTTCTCTTCCTTGTTCTTATCCTGCTTTGCCTGGCCATCGATCTTGGGGTCTTCAACCGCAAAGCCCATGTCGTCTCCCTGCGGGAATCCGCTCTGTGGACCGCGGTATGGATCGCGGTTTCGCTGCTATTCAATGTGGGAATTTATTTCTTGTACGAATACAACATTTTGGGGATAGGGCAGGAAACCGGCCACGCCATATCGGGCAGTGAAGCGGCGATCCAGTTTTTTACTGGGTATGTTCTTGAAAAATCCCTCAGTTTGGACAACATCTTTGTCATCGCGCTGATCTTCGGGTATTTCAACACCCCCGCGATCTACCAGCACCGGGTGCTGTTCTGGGGCATTGTCGGAGCGATTCTTCTGCGCGGCCTCATGATTGGGATTGGCACCGCGCTGATCCATCAGTTTGAATGGATCATCTATGTCTTTGGGGGATTGTTGATTCTCACCGCGTTCAAGATGATCGGGGCGGGAGAAGAAAAGGTGGAGCCAGAGAAGAACATCTTTGTCCGCCTGGCCAAGAAAATCTATCCAGTCAGCCCCGAACTCCACGGCGAAAAATTTTTCGTTGTAGAAAACGGGCAGCGCATGATCACCCCGCTGTTTATCACCCTGCTGGTGGTGGAATCCTCGGATATCCTGTTTGCGGTGGACTCCATCCCGGCTATTTTCGCGATCACCCAGGACCCGTTCATCGTCTTTACATCCAATATTTTCGCGATCCTGGGGTTGCGGGCGCTGTATTTCGTGCTGGCATCGGTTCTGCGTCGCTTCCGGTACATGAAAATCAGCCTCTTTTTCGTCTTGTTCTATGTCGGGTTCAAGATGCT